>JAQBOS010000486.1 GCA_028287925.1 Mucilaginibacter sp.
GAAAATATTCTGTCTAATACTTCCTTCAGATCAGCGTTTTTTACATCGATGGTCACCAGCCTGGCAGCCTTTATCGTTGAGGTGGTGTAAGCGAAATCATAACCGGTCTGGTTTCGGATTTGCTCAAAAATAGTAGTTAACGATGCATTCCGTTCGGATAGGGTAACCTTTTGCGCAAGGGTGCTGGCGCTTACCTGCATAAAGGCTAAGAATAGCATCAGGGTGGTTAATTTCATGAACAAGAAGAGTTTTTTTGTGAAGCCGGGTGGCAATACAAAGTGTTCTGAGTAAATTTTGTACATTTGCTTAGTTAGGGTTAAGCGTTTTGCCTTTAGTTTTCGAAGACGCAGAGGCGAACGCAGTTCTCAAATAGTTTAATTAATTGTTTGTATGATCCTTTCCGAAAGTCATCCGGTTACCGCCAGGTGACTTTTTTATTAAATCATGCTTTTTGTAGTGATTATTCTATAACGGTTATCCTCCTTCCTTCAATTTTAAAGTGTACACCTTTGGTATTTTCGAGTATATGTAAGATTGCACTGATGTTTTTGCTGCGGCTGATCTGTGCATTGAAACCATCAGTTGGTATATTGCCTTTGTAGCTGATTTCGATATTATACCAACGCGATAGCTGCCGCATAACGGTTTGGATAGAGTCGTCTTCAAAATAAAAGTCGCCGCTTTTCCAGGCCGTATATCTTTTAGTATTAACGGTTTTAATATGGTTGCCGTCGGTTTGTTGACCGGGTTCCAGCAGCATATCATTTACTTTAACTTTCCCGGCAACGAGCGTTGTTTTTGTAGCAGGCTCGTCAGCATAGGCATTCACGTTGAAAACAGTGCCGATATCCTCGATTGTTTGCTTTTGAGTTTGTACTTTGAAGGGTTGTTTGGCGTTATGCGATACTTCGAACAAGGCTTCTCCCGTAATTTTAACAATCCTTTCTTTTCCGTTAAATTTGGTTGGAAAGGTTATTGAGGACTGGGCATTCAACCATACTTTGGATCCATCCGGCAAAATTAGGGGATAAGGCGACTGTTCCCCATTTGCAGTAGAAAGCGTATTATAACTAGTTGTCTCTATATTATCTTTTAAACCAGTAGTATAAGTAATGCCATTATTAATTTTTATAGCTGTAGCTCCCTGTGTTAAATTCCTGTACAGCCCTTTAGTTAAAAGAATTTTCTGACCATTTGCTAAAGTTAAGGTTGCCTGGCTGTGACCGGGAGGAATATCATTTTTAGCAATAACCATAGTTGGGGCAATTGTATTTTTATGCCAGATAAAATACCCGCTTATAGAAATAAATAATAAAATGGATGCTGCTGCCGCAATGCGTAACCACAAACTAATCGGACGACGTTGCTGCGCATCGATCGCTGCCGATATTTTTAAGAAACTATCTTTCTTTATCCGGTTAAAATCAAGATCACCTTCTCTAAACGGCTTTTGATGAACGTACTGTTTGTAAACCGCTTCCACAATTGCACATTCCTCAGGTGTACACCTCCCCTGGAGGTAACGATCTATAAGTTCAACTGCTTTTTTGTTTGCTTCTTCCATATTCCTTTCGGTTATAAGCATGACACATGCCGAAAGGCCAGGGGGTATTCAGATTTAAAATAAATTTAACGGTAGCTTAATATCTGCCGTGGCGTATAGCTTCAGCCAATAATGCAGCCAGCAAGAGGTGCTGGTCCAATTTGACACGTAGCAATTTCAAGGAATTGGTGATCTGTTTTTTGACGGTCTCTTCAGATGTACCCAAACGTTCTGCAATTTCCTTATGGGTCAGAAACTCCTTGCGGCTCATTTCAAAAACCTGTTTCATCCGGGGCGGTAACAGGTCTATCTCCCGATCAATCAGGACGGTAAGCTCTTTTAGTTCAATGTCTTGTACCGTGTTAAAATCCTTTTCCGTCAACCTGGTACTCAAAAACTGTATGAAATTGGCATTTATTTTATTTTTGCGGATATGGTTCAATACTTTATTACGAACCATTACATATAAATAAGACTTCAGGCTGGTATGAATCTGGTCTACAAATGACTTATTCCAAAAAGCAATGAAAAGATCCTGAATAATGTCTTGTGCTTCATCCTCATCATCAAGAATATGATAGGCATGTAAAAATAACGGGGGCCAATAGCGGCGGTAGATCTCTTCAAAAGCTTTCCGGTCCTGCTGTTGAAACAGCACGGTCAGTTCACTATCACTTAGAGCCTTATAATCAATCATGACGGGGAAATCACTCCTATAAAGTTACAGAAATAAAAAAACAATGTTAAAAAAATTATTTGGTTGTATTGAGAATGAGTCGGCAATGGCGGTTTTGCTACCCCTTATCAATCCCAATGGGGCAGGGATGTGTCATCGTTACCGCATTTTAAAGAACAAAATCTTCAACTTCAATACATTGAAGTTGAAGATTTTGTCCCGACAGTGGGCCCGAACCAGCGACTTTCTGATTAATAGTCTCAATTAAACATCCGATATTTCATCGATCAAGCTCTTCGCGTCTACAATAGCTTGTATATCAGCTACAAAGTTTGAACAACTGCGTGTTCCTTCTACAAGGCAGAAATCTTTCGAGAGATCGGAGTCTTTCCTGTTAATAAAGCGGATACAAAGTGTTTAGTGATAACACCGACCATAGGTTAACTGCATTTTCAGGCATATCAAAAGCCCCGTATTGTAGATATTAGGCACCCTACCCGTCGATAGCGTCTACTACTTAATTAACTCCTATCTTTATCTACTAAACACTAACGCAATGATTAAAAAAAGACCCCATCTTTTATTGTTGTTCCTGATTTTACAAAGTTGCACTCATACTCAAACTTTTAATAAAGCCAGGTTAGACAGTTTTTTTTTCGCACTGAACACGCGGGATGAAAACATGGGCAGTATTGCCATAGCTACCAATGGAGTGGTGGTTTATCAAAACGCCATTGGTTATAGCCAGGCAAATGACCGGGTAAAGACACCTGCGACAATTAAAACTAAATACCGGATAGGCTCTATTAGTAAGATGTTTACCGCAACTATGATATTTCAGTTGATTGATGAAGGTAAGCTTAGCTTTGAAACACGTTTGGCTAGTTATTTTCCACAACTTCCTAATGCCCAAAAGATCACGATAGCAGAAATGCTCGACCATCGTAGCGGTCTGCATAACTTTACGAATGACTCACTTTATACCACATATAAGGCCGTCCCTAAGTCAGAAGCTGAAATGGTCGCCATTTTTGCCAGGCAGAAACCTGATTTTGAACCGGATGCAAAGGCCGAATACAGCAATACCAATTTCGTGCTGCTGGGTTATATCATTGAAAAACTGACCGGTAAAACCTATGCCGAAGAATTGAAAAAACGGGTCACTTCAAAAATGGGCTTGGCAGACACTTATTACGGCACTAAAGCCAACCCAGCCAAAAATGAAGCATACTCCTACAATTATCCAGGGCAATGGACGCAAATGCCCGAAACGGATATGAGTATTCCAGGCGGAGCTGGTGCCGTTGTATCCACACCGACTGACCTGATTAAATTTATAAATGCGCTTTTTGCAGGCAAACTCATTAGCCGGGCCAGTTTAGAGCTGATGAAAACGATGAAGGACAATTACGGTATGGCCATGTTTACGATTCCGTTTGATGATAAAAAAGGTTATGGACATACCGGGGGCATCGACGGATTTTCCAGTGTGCTTATTTACTTTCCGGAGGATAAGCTGGCTGTCGCCTATACTTCTAATGGTGTTAGGTATTCAACCGATGATGTTATTATGGGTGCGTTAAGTATTTATTTTAACCGACCGTTTGCAATCCCAGAGTTTAAAACGATTACACTAACTACGGCCGACCTTGATAAATATGTCGGTAAGTATACCAGTACCCAATTGCCACTAAAGGTTCATATCACTAAAAATAACACTTTTCTGTTTGCGCAAGCCATTGGTCAGACGGTATTTCCGCTGGAGGCTAAAGGAGGTGATAAATTTTCTTTTGGTGCTGATGTTACTTTGCAATTTGAGCCGGCTAAAAAAACTTTCACTTTAACCCAAAGAGGAGCTACCTACCTATTCACTAAAACCGATTAATGGGATCAAATTGCAAATTCTCTAATAAATAATTCGAGAATTGTCCAGTAAGGGCTACGAAAGCCTCAAGTCTTTCGACTTGAGGCTTTTTTGTTTTTGTAATATCTGTTCATTTCCGCGAGTGTTCACACTCGTAATTATTCTTCGGTTAAGCGTCCCCCTTTACCTGGTGGGAGACAAATAATACTGTTTAAAAGGCCAATCTACCTATTGGTTTAATTTTTTGATAAACTTTCCTTTTTGTTACCAGTTTACATTTGCTTTTAAAGCGGGCGCTGGTATTATCAAACTGAAATATATCTTTGTATTGGGTTTAATTTAATAATCATAATCAATGCATGAAAACCTGATAGCCTACATCAACCAACATACAACTTCGCCACTTACAATAGAAGAAGAAGCATTAATTGTAGCAACTTTTCAACCCAAAAAACTCAGAAAAAAGCAATATTTTCTGCAAGAAGGTGATGTGTGTAAATACGTTGGCTTCATTATAAAAGGCGCCATGCGGCAATATAGTGTAGATGACAAGGGCATAGAGCATATTGTACAACTTTATATTGAAAATTATTGGGCAAGTGATCGGGAAAGTGCGGTTATGCTTACTCCATCAAGATATAATATTGATGCCTGGGAAGATACCGAACTACTTGTTGCTACAGTAGCAGACATGCTGGGTCTGATAGAAAAACTACCTTCATTTGGACAAATGACAAGATTAATGGACCAAAGAAGTTTCATTGTTTCTCAACGAAGATTGAATTCTACCATTAGTAATACAGCAGAAAAGCGCTATGAAGAATTTGCTGCTTTCCACCCTCAATTTATTCAGCGATTCCCCCAACATCTCATTGCTTCTTTTTTGGGTATAACTAAAGAAACTTTAAGCAGAATTAGAAAACAAGCAAGTAAATAACTTCTATTTTAATTTTTGATTTTACAAAAGCGTTGATAAATATCAACGCTTTTTTTTATCATTTCTCATCGTTCCGGGGCGTGCTGTTGCTGCAATTTTACATCATAAAACAAACAGATGAAAAAGCAAACAATAGTAGTAATTGGAGCAACCGGCTCACAAGGTAAGGGTGTTGTAGATGCCCTTGTAAATGAAGGCTCTTTTAATGTGAAAGCAATAACCCGTAATCCGGAAAAATATACAGGCAAGGCAAATGAAGCAGCTTATGCAGATCTAAAAGACTTGCAATCCTTAAAAGATGCTTTTACAAATGCTTATGGCGTATTTGTGGTAACTAACTTTTGGGAAGGTGCAGATGAAATAACCCAGGGTAAAAATGCCATTGAAGCGGCAAAAGCAACAGGAGTGCAACATTTTATCTGGTCAACACTTCCGGATGTTGAGCTCATTAGTGAAGCAGGATTTGAAGTACCTCATTTTACTGGCAAAGCTAAGGTAGATGATTTGGTGAAAAGTGCAGGGTTTAAATATGCAACATTTGTTCAGCCACCATTTTATTATCAAAATCTTGTTGGGATAATGGGCCCACAGCCAAAACAAGATGGCACAACCGGTTGGACATTACCGATTGACCCGACAAAAAAAGCGATTCACATGTCGGACATTAACGACCTGGGAAAAGTAGTCGCTGGTGCATTTTTGCAACCCGAAAAAGTTGGAAACGGCAATTACCTTGCCCTGGCGACAGGGTTGTACAGTTTTGATGATATTATAGAAGCCTATAAAGCCAATGGCAAAGCGTACACCTTTTCACAGGTGCCGGCCGAAATATTTTCAACTTTTTTTGACGGGGCAAAGGAGTTAGCAGAGATGTTTGGGTATTTTGAAAAACACACTTACATGGGACCAGGTTCAACATCACGAATTGAATTGGCAAAAGAAACTGCCACCCACAAATTTGTGCCGCTCCAGGAATGGCTGAGTAAAAACAATTAAGAAAATGAAACCATCATGAGCTACCACTCAAAAAACAAAATGAGTATAGCTCATGATAGCTTCATCTCCATTTAAAAACAAATTATGTTCTGATGAAAAAGAAAACAAGTTTCGCAACAAAAGGCAATAGTACTGCTGTAGGCCCGCTATCCATCCAACGAATGTTACCTAACAGATACGCTAACAAAGTTGGTCCTTTTGTATTTCTCGATTATGTTCGCCCCGCCGTTAAAGAAACAATAACCAAAAATGGCATGGGCGCCCATCCACACCGGGGCATTGCAACATTAACTTATATTCTTCAAGGCGAAGTAGAGCATTTTGACAGTGCGGGAAATGAGGCGATAATTCGTTCGGGAGGCGCACAATGGATGAAAGCAGGTAATGGAATCATCCACGATGAAAATTTAAATTACGACTCCCAAACGGAAAGTAAATTTATCCAGGGTTTTCAATTTTGGATAAATCTACCGGCAAAAAACAAAGCCGAAAAGCCAGCTCATATAGCTGTACAAGCCAATGAAATCCCTAAAAAAATATTACCAAATGAAAGTGGTTGGTTAAAAGTAGTTGTTGGCGACTATGAAGACCTGAGTTCGAAGATCCCGAATTATTCCAGGCAGTTTTTGTATCATATTCAATTGAAAGCAGGTACACAATTTTCAATAGCAATGGAAAATGAAACAGAAGTTGCGGCCTTTTTACCTATACAAAATGTGATGCTAAACGAAGCCGAATTTCATGCGGGCGAATTTATTGAGTTTGACAAAGTGGCCGGGGAAATTGAAATAAAAAACACTTCTTTAACAACGGTCGATGTCCTGTTATTTGGCGGTGAAGAATATACAGAACCTGTGGTAGCCGAAGGTCCGTTTGTAATGAATTCGCAAGGGGAAATAGCATCTGCCTACCGGGATTTTTATGCAGGAAAATATGGGGAAATAAAATTCATAGCACAGAAATAAATTAGTCCCGGATGCATATCTATTTTCCTCAAGTCCTCTAAGAAATAGTTCGGGAAACGTCCGGTGAGGGCTGCCTGGAAACTGCTTTACTTTCGTAAAGCAGTTTTTTTGTTTACAGACAAGCAGAATGCT
>JAQBOS010000498.1 GCA_028287925.1 Mucilaginibacter sp.
CGAACAACTCCATGTTCGTTTTTGTTACAATAATTCGTTCAAATGAAACACTATTTACTATATATCAGTAAGTTACTAATTTGGAACAGTGATTGATCAATAAAAATACTTGAATACATATACTTTCCATATCACCCCTTATGACCTGGTCTTCCTGGGAACGATCTTCGTCGGGCTGACGTTTATCCTGCTGTTGTGGTTCAGCAAAGAAGTCAACCGGGCAGCAAACCGCTTTCTTGCCCTGGCCATTTTAATCATTGTTTTCTGGATGGTTTGGGTATTGGGCATCGATATCGGGCTTGGTGCATACTTTCCCCGCTGGAGCTGGCTGCCCCTGCAATCTTCGCTGATACTTGGCCCCCTGATCTTTTTTTATGTACTTAAAATTACCCGGCCGGCGTATAAATTCCGTTGGAAGGACCTGCTGCATTTCAGCCCTTTGTTGCTCCAACAGGGCGTCCTGGTATTGGAGGTTAAGGAGAGTATAAGGACAGGCGCGGCCACTTATGATACGCTGATCTTTAAGGAGCTGAACCCGGTATTGCAGTTGTTGACGTTTATTTCGGTCATCACGTACCTATACTGGTCTCACAGGCTGATAGAACGCTTTTACCAACGGCTAAAATTTACCGGGGGCGACCGGTACCGGCGAGAACTGCGTTGGCTGCATAATTTACTTATAGGTTTCGGCCTGTTATGGCTAATGTGGATACCTTTTACAGCCTCAGATTATTTTTATTATCATTATAAATTGAGTGTACATGCTTATTATCCTTTATATCTCCTTTTAGCGGTAACCGGCATCTGGATGGCGGCTACAGCTTTTTTAAGACAGGAGGCTGGCGTGCTGGTCGCCCCGGCTCCATCTTTAAAACCACCACTCCCGGGGGAAATGAAGCAAAGAGGTATCTGGCTAAAGAAAGCCATGCAAGCCGGTCTGTATTACCAGGACCCTGAACTGAGCTTAAGCTTACTTGCTCAAAAACTTGAGTTGACTACCCATGAACTATCACGGATCATCAATACGGTGTTCAAAAAAAGCTTCAACGATTTCATCAATGAATATCGGGTTCGGGAAGTCATTGGTAAAATGCAGGACCCCGCTAATGATCATTTAACGCTGATGGGCATAGCCTATGATTCCGGCTTCAACTCCCCAAGCACCTTTCACCGCGCATTCAAAGAGATGACGGGAAAAACACCTGCGGAATATAAAAAAGAACTCCCATCTTATAATTTGACATATCGTTCCCGGTTTGCGGCGGTAATTTCGTACCAGGAAACCACTCCCAGGTGGTCTCACGACAAATTAACCCGCAATTATATGTTTAGAAATTATTTAAAGATCGCATGGCGCAACATTACAGGGAACAAAGTGTATAGTGCACTCAATATTATTGGTCTTGCAGCAGGGATAGCCGTAACGTTACTGATTAGTTTATGGGCCTGGCACGAATATTCATATGACCGTTTTCTTCCCAATTACACGCAGCTTTACCAGATCAAACTGAACTTCAACCAAAATGGAGACATCCAAACGCAAAGCGGCGGCTGCCTGCCAATTGCCGGCGCCCTGCGCAGTAATTTTCCGGAAGTTAAATACGTTGCTGAGACAGGCTGGACATCAAGGCACAGTCTGATAGCCGGGGATAAAAAGCTGTACCAGCAGGGCATGATCGTAGGGAGTGACTTTTTAAAGATGTTTCAGTTTCATTTGCTTTCAGGCAATTCTGCTACTGTGCTGAATGAACCTTTTTCCATCATTCTCACCCAATCTACCGCTAAAGCCTTGTTTGGAAACGATGACCCGATTGGTAAGGTGGTGCGGATCGATAACGCACATGATGTAAAAGTGGCTGGTTTGATGGATAATTTGCCGGATAATTCCACCCTGCAGTTCAGCTACTTGTTGCCGTTTAGTTATTGGGAGCAAACAGAACCCTTTGTAAAAGCAGCCAGGACGGACTGGAAACATTACCCCTTTGATCAGTACGTTGAATTACAGCCGGGTATAACTGAAGAACAATTTGCACCAAAGATCAAAAACCTGCTGAAGGGACATGATCCCATCCATAAAGCCTGGATCGTTTTGCAGCCGGTAAAAAACTGGCACCTATATTCAGAATTCAAAAATGGAAAAGCATCCGGTGGCCTTATTGTTTATGTGCGCATGTTCTGCATAATCGGCGCGCTGGTGCTTCTTATCGCCTGTATCAATTTTGTTAACTTGTTTACAGCGCGTTCGGAGAAAAAGGCAAGAGAGGTCGGTGTGAGAAAAGCGATCGGTTCGAACCGGGCCAGCCTGATTCTCCAGTTCCTGACCGAATCTGTCCTGGTCACCTTTATAGCCGCTCTTTTTGCTGTTGCCGTTGTTCAGGTGTCATTGCCCGCTTTTAATGCGCTAACCGGCAATGCGTTGAAGATACCTTACGCTGTGCCTCTTTTCTGGGTATTACTTCTGGTGTTTATTTTATTTACCGGCATAATGGCCGGCAGCAGGCCGGCTTTTTACCTTTCTTCTTTTAACCCGGTAAAAGTGCTGCGCGGCGCGCTCCAGGTTGGCAAAGCGGCTGCGTTGCCCCGTAAGATCCTGGTCGTCATTCAATTTACCTGTTCCATTGCATTGATCATCGGTACGATCATCATTTATCAGCAGATCAGCCATGTTAAAAACAGACCGACAGGGTATGATGCCGACCGCCTGGTCATGACAACGATGACTTCCGATCTTAACCGCAATTATACCGCCCTTAAAAATGACCTATTGCAAAGCGGGTTTGTAGCGAATGTCACCAGGGCATCCAGCCCCGTCCCCGTAATTGATTTCCAGGCCGGTTGCAACCTGTTAAACTGGCCAGGTAAAAACGCCGGAGAAAACCTCGCTATGAATTACGCTTCAGTTTCAGAAGATTTCTTTAAAACCGCAGGTATGAAAATGAAAGAAGGGCGGGGATTTGCAGGAACTACGGACGATACACTCCACGTTATTCTCAATGAAGCCGCCGTCGGGCAATTGCGGTTGAAAGACCCTGTGGGCCAAATGCTGACCACTGAATTGTCGAAAGAACCTGTGCGGATCATCGGCGTGGTTAAGAACGCGATCATCGGCTCGCCGTTTTCGGCGATACTACCTGCCTTATTTGTTTATAAGCCGGATCAGGCCGGCACAATGATCTACCGCCTTAAGCGCGATGTGAATGTGCACGAGGCGCTAAGCAAACTCGCGCCCATCTTTAACAAATATAATCCTGTTTATCCTTACGATTATTTTTTCGCCGATGCAGCTTATGACAGTAAATTCAAACAGGAACAACTCGTCGGTAAGCTGGCCGCTGTTTTCGCGGGCTTAACGATCCTGATCTCCTGCCTGGGCCTGTTCGGCCTGGCAGCCTATATGGCTGAGCAACGGACCAAGGAAATCGGTATTCGTAAGGTTTTAGGAGCTTCGGTCGGCAGTGTCTGGTTATTAT
The DNA here is from genome assembly GCA_028287925.1 of Mucilaginibacter sp. Classification (GTDB taxonomy): domain Bacteria; phylum Bacteroidota; class Bacteroidia; order Sphingobacteriales; family Sphingobacteriaceae; genus Mucilaginibacter. The sequence continues at coordinate 3,471 of JAQBOS010000498.1, forward strand.
TGTCCAAAGACTTTATGGTGCTGGTGTTGATCGGTTGTGTCGTTGCTTCACCATTAGCCTTTTATTTTATGACGGGTTGGCTCCAGCAATATGATTACCGGATCAGCATTGAGCCAGGCGTGTTTATAATATCAGGCATTATGGCGCTTATAATCACTTTATTTACGATCAGTTTCCAGGCAGTCAGGGCGGCCCTGGCAAATCCTGTCAAAAGTTTAAGAAGTGAATGATTTGTGTAGCCCGCCAAAAAGAACTTAGGTCCGCAAACATGCGATCTGAGATTTAGTTGACACAAATGTGGTACGTTCCTGGGTGAGATACGGAACGCATTTTTATGCCATGTTCAGGTTAATAAATGCATTTACATCCAAAAGAGCGTATGGAATGGAACAAAATAAAAAATCAGTAACGCCTGATAGAGCTGTTAAAATATTAGCAAAGCACAATGTCAAGGTAACTTCGGAGCAAGCAGAGAAAATCTTAGAGTTCATGAATAAACTTGCACGGATGGCTATAGATCAATATGCTTCATAATTCATCTACAAGGGATCTCAACGAATCGAACACCTGTAAAAATGAATAATTTCAATATTTTGAATTGAAAATCAGCAAATTACGTCAATTTAAAATTGTAATTATATTCAATTTTATGAGTATGTCCTACAGGGTCACCCTAACAAGGATCGAACTCAAAAAGTGGCTGTATTACGCAGAAACGCATAGTTAAAAAAATGTTTAAAAATAAAAACCGCTCCTAAATGCATTAGAAGCGGTTTTTGAAATTTCGTGACCTGGGAGAGGATCGAACTCTCGACCCACTGATTAAGAGTCAGTTGCTCTACCGGCTGAGCTACCAAGTCAATTTATTTTTTTCCGGGCTGCAAATAAACGGTTTTTTTTTGAAGTCCGGAAGTCCGAAAGCCGGAAAGTCCGAAAGAAATGAAAAATAGTGATTAGAGACCGGAGATTAGTTATTTTCCCGCGAAGAACTTTTTTCCTAATCTCTGGTCTCTAATCTCTAATTAACTATGCAAGAGCGTAGAGCTCATCCCTTTGTTTTTGCACTACATCGCTGTTGATGTACTCATCATAGGTCATCAGCTTATCTATTGTGCCGCCGGGGGTTAGTTCAATAATGCGGGTGGCAACGGTTTCTATCAGCTCATGGTCACGCGAAGTGAACAGGATGGTGCCCCTGAAGTCCTTCATGCCGTTATTTAGTGCGGTGATTGATTCCAGGTCGAGGTGGTTGGTTGGTTCATCAAACATCAGCAGGTTGGCTGATTGCAGCATCATGCGGCTAAACATGCAGCGCATTTTTTCACCGCCTGATAATACATTGCTTTTCTTTAATACTTCCTCGCCCGAAAACAACATGCGGCCTAAAAAACCGCGGATAAACTGGTCGTCCTTTTCACCAGGAGAGTACTCACGCAACCAGTCGATCAGGTTATCATCTTTACCTTTAAAATATTCGGCATTGTCAATCGGGATATCGGCAGGATTTATGGTAACACCCCATTTAAATTCGCCTTTATAGTCCTTATCCCTGCCTGTTAATATGTTATAGAAAGCAGTGGTAGCTAAGCTGTTTTGTGAGAGAATGGCTATTTTATCGCCCTTGTTTACCATCAGGCGGATGTCATTAAATAACACCTCGCCGTTCAATGATTTGCTCAGGTTCTCAATCTGCAGGATCTGATCGCCAGCCTCACGACCCTGGTTATTAAATATAATGCCCGGGTATTTACGGTTTGAAGGCTGGATCTCGTCAATGTTAATTTTATCCAGCGCTTTTTTACGGCTGGTTGCCTGTTTTGATTTGGAGGCATTGGCGCTAAACCTGCGGATAAATTCCTGCAGCTCTTTTACCCGGTCTTCTGTTTTCTTATTCTGATCCGAACGCTGTTTTAACGCCAGCTGGCTCGATTCGTACCAGAAAGTATAGTTACCGGTATAGATGGTCATCTTTGCAAAGTCAATATCTACAACGTGGGTACAAACGGTATCTAAAAAGTGCCTGTCGTGTGATACTACCAATACAATAGCCTCGTATCCTGCTAAAAAGTCTTCCAGCCAGCTTACGGTATGGATGTCCAGGTCATTTGTAGGCTCATCAAGCAATAATATATCGGGTTTGCCAAAAAGGGCCTGTGCTAACAGTACGCGTACTTTTTGGGTATTATCAAGGTCTTTAACCAGCTGGTAATGAAATTCTTCTTTAATACCCAGGTTGCTCAGTAGGGTAGCGGCATTGCTTTCGGCGTTCCATCCATTCATTTCGGCAAAAAGATTTTCCAGCTCGCCGGCGCGTTCACCATCTGCATCACTAAAATCTTCTTTCAGGTAAATAGCGTCCTTTTCCTTCATTATGGCATACATTTCTTTATGCCCCATCATAACGGTTTCAATAACCGTAAATTCATCAAAAGCATAATGGTTTTGGCTCAGCACAGCCATCCGTTCGCCAGGTGTAAAACTTACCAAGCCACTGGATGGATCTATCTCGCCTGACAGGATCTTTAAAAATGTAGATTTACCCGCGCCGTTAGCGCCAATAATGCCATAACAGTTGCCTTGTGTAAACTTAAGATTTACATCTTCAAATAATGTACGCTTGCCATAGCGTAATGATAAATTAGATACCGTGATCATTCCTGCTCCTTTAATTTGCTGCAAAAGTAAGGTAAATACCTATACTTATTAACACTGCTTCACTTTATAGTTAGTTAAAATATTCTCAAATTGTAACAAACTTATTGTATTAGCCGTTAAATAGGTGTTTTATGGAATATTTTTATTAAGTGACACGCGTGGAAAATATGTTAATAAATTAATTAATTTATTTTCCTACGGTCTTTGAAATTAAATATTACGTAATTATATTGTACTGGTTTTTAATCCCTAATTAATTAACTAATATGGTAATTGTAGTAACATTATTGTTGGTTATCAATGTACTCACGGTAATACTTCATTTACGAGCCAAGAAGGAGTATTAATTCTTGTAATCGTAAGTAGAACAAGTATGGTGAACATTAACTAAACAGAAAAACTAAACTATTGGTTTCGTGTTCGGCAAGTTTTTTTAACTGGCCGGACACGGCCATTTTCATCATCATATTCAGATCAGCCGTTATTGTAAATGCCACCGCGGTTTGATCATTATCTGCTGCCAGTTCCCATTTTAACTCCATACCGAAGGGCGGTTTCTCTGCCGGAACAATTTTTATCTCTTTATTTTCAATCCTGCTTTCTACTTTCAGGCTAAGATTTATCATGTTCTTTATGCTGAAGCTGGCTTCATCATAGCTTGATTTCCAATTCTGAATATCTTCAGCAGGCATTAATTTATGGTGATTGTTCAGATCAGACAAAAAATCAAATACTTTATTTATAGGTTGCTGTATAGTTGCTTTACTTTCAAAGGTTGTCATTTCAGTTGGCAGTTATTGATTTTAGTCCGAAAGTCGGAAAGTCCGGAAGTCCGAAAGAAAAGATTTATAATTTATTGTTTATTAAAATAGCCAGCCGTCAGTTGGCAGTTTTTAGTTCGCAGTGGGTAGTGTAAATTTGTTATATCAAAGTGCTAACTGCCAACTGCTACTGCCAACTTCTCTCTATTTTCCCCAATTAGAAGGGTCTTCGCGCCATTTTTTTAATACGTCCACATCGCTGTCTGATATATATTGATTTTCGCCGGCATATTTTATTAATGCCTCATAGTTTGATAATGTATAGAAAGGACAGTTTGCCTGTTTAAAATTATCGGCAGCTACATCAAATCCGTAGCTGAATATAGCTGCAAGCCCTGCTACATCATATCCGGCATTGCGTAAGGCTTCAACGGCTTGCAAACTGCTTTTACCTGTTGATATCAGATCTTCAATAACTACAACTCTTTTGCCAGTTAATGACAGGTCGCCTTCAATAAGGCTGCCTGTGCCATGATCTTTCGGTTTTGAACGTACATATATAAAAGGGAGGCCAAGGTCCTGTGCAACAAGCGCACCTTGTGGTATACCTGCTGTGGCCACACCTGCTATACAGCCAACTGAACCGAATTTTTCTTGTATTAATGAGGTTAATTGCTGCCTGATGTAGGTGCGGATAGTGGGGTGGGACAAGGTAATGCGGTTATCGCAATAAATTGGCGATTTCCATCCGCTTGCCCATGTAAAAGGGTTGGCAGGTTGTAATTTAATTGCTTTAATTTGCAGCAGGAATTCAGCAACTTGCTGCTCTATTTCACTTTTATTAAACATGGCCCAAAAATACAGAATTTATATTAACGAGAAAGTGATTCTGCTAACAGAATCAGCACCTAAAAAGGCGCAAAATTACAAGCAGATTGATGCGGATGCATTTGAGCTGAAAATACTTTATACCTGGGTTTTAAATCACCAGAGTAAGTTTTTTTATGTGCTTTGTGATGATGCAAAGGCTTTTTTAAAAACGGTTGCTAAAAGTGTTTTGCTGATCAGGGCGGCCGGCGGCCTGGTTAAAAATGAATATGACGAATATTTATTTATTTACCGGAACGATAAATGGGACCTGCCAAAAGGAAAAATAGAGAAGCAGGAAGGAACCAAAGAAGCTGCAGTGCGCGAGGTAGAAGAGGAGTGTGGCATAAAGGTAAGCAAGCTTGAAGAAAGGATCTGTAAAACCTATCATTCATACATATACAAAGGCGATGTTGTGTTGAAGAAAACATATTGGTTTAATATGCGCTGCAAGGGGCAGAATAATTTGAAACCGCAAAAGGAAGAAGGAATAACAGACGTTCGCTGGTTTAAAAAGGGAGATATAAACCCTATTGTTGAAAATACTTTTCCATCAATTATGGATGTGCTGATGAAGGAGAAGCTTGTAGAGGGGATTAAAGGGTGAGGAAAGAGAGTCAAGAGGTCAAGAGTCAGGAATCAAGATAGGGAAGAAAAGAAATTTTATCTAATAAATCTTGACTCTTGACTTCTTGATTCTTGCATCTCTATTCACAAATAAGCCAAGGCTTCCTTCGGTATAAACTGGCTTACATCGCCATTATAGCGCATAATTTCGCGTACTATGCTTGAGCTGATGGATGAATAGCCGGGTTTGCTCACAATAAAAATGCTTTCAATTTCCGGATCGAGGGAATGGTTCATCTGGGCTATGGCTTTTTCGTACTCAAAATCTGATACCGTACGGATGCCGCGGATCATGTAGGCAGCGCCAATACTTTTGCAAAAATTTACGGTTAGGCCCTCATAAGCTACAATGTGGATCCGGTCGTCAGTTTGGAATACGGACCGAAGCATTTGCTCCCTTTTTTCAACGCTTAACAATCCAGCCTTTGTGCTGTTAACGCCAATCCCGATATAAACCTTATCAAAAAGGCTTACCGAGCGTTTTACAATATCAACGTGGGCCTTGGTAACCGGATCAAATGATCCGGGAAAAAGAGCGATCTTCATTATAGCGGGTGTTTATAAAACAAATTTATAAATCATTATTCAATATCATCAATTAATTGTCGGCAGGTTTGTTAATTGATAAAGTTAATTCAAATGCGGGCGTTTATTTCAGTAAATTAGACAGCCTAAATACGTCACACTTGCAACTCTTAACTGCTTAAGTTCGTAATAGGCTTAATTAATTGCTGATGAAATATTATATAAAGCTCTTACGTCCTAAAGATTGGGCTAAAAATGTTTTTCTTTTTATCCCTTCCTTTTTTGCGAAGCATATTTTTACTTCTTCAAAAATTGAGTTGCTTTTAGCCGGATTTGTTGCATTCTGTTGCATAGCCAGCAGTATTTATATAATTAATGATTACCGCGATATTGAAGACGACCGCAAACACCCGGTTAAATGTAAACGCCCGCTTGCATCGGGGAAGGTTAAGCCCTCGTATGCAATAATTATATGCGGATGCCTTATTATAATAGGATGTGCCTTTGCTTACCTGGCTAATCCAGGTTTACAGTTTCTGTTGGTGCTGGGGGTATACTTTTTTATGAACCTTGCCTATTCATTCGGTTTAAAGAATATAGCCATTTTGGATATGCTGATCCTGGCGGCCGGCTTTGTGTTTAGGGTTAAAGGAGGCGCTATTATAACACATACGGATAGTTCCGACTGGCTCATTATCATGACCTTCCTGTTGGCCTTGTTTATGGCAATTGGTAAACGCCGTGATGATATTCTTTTA
>JAQBOS010000521.1 GCA_028287925.1 Mucilaginibacter sp.
AAAAAGAACTTGTTACTGGCCGACGGTAGTACGGTTTTCCTTAACTCAGGCTCCGCGATCCGGATCCCTTCAAATTACAATATTAAATCAAGAGAGGTGTCACTTTCAGGAGAGGCATACTTTGAAGTAAAACACAACGCGGCTAAACCATTCACCATTCATTCGGGCAAATTGCTTATTACCGACCTGGGTACAGCATTCGATGTAAAAGCCTATCCCGAAGACAAGGAAATACATGTTGCGGTTGAAAGCGGTAAAGTGCAGGTAGGTAAAAATAAGCCAAACGGACAATTTGAATTGTATGCCGCCGCTATTACCCGCAACCAGCAACTGGTGTATAATGAGCAGGGCAATAGCCACGCCATAAGCCGGGTTAAAACCTCAGATGTAATTGCCTGGCAACAAAATAAGCTAAGTTTTGATAATGCTTCATTCGGGGAAATTGTCCCTTTGCTTGAACGGTGGTACAATGTAAGCGTGAAACTGAACGGTTACTCAGCATGCCGGCGATACACCGTGAGCTTTAATAATGAGCCTGTTGACCATGTATTAAATGTAATGACCCGCCTTGCCGGGATAACTTACAGTATCAAAGACAAGGTGGTAGTAATTAATCTTAAAAATTGTAGAAATATGAAATAGTAGCCAATTTTTTAAAACAGGGAATGTTCCACCATCCCCTGTTTACACCAGGCGCTAGAGTAGCGCTTGCTTTTAAAACGATCGTAACAATCATTAAAAATTCATCAAAAATGCAAAATTTTTATCGAATCAAACATTCAAACCATTTAATAAGGAAGTTTATAGCTTTAATACTTCCGCCTATCCTCTCAATTATATTTTTATTGCAAATGGGTACACAGGCCTATGCAGCCGACGGACAAACTATTAACAATACCCGGATCACGATTATTGCCAATAACGTGGCGCTTAAGGATATTTTTAAGCTTATAGAGCAAAAAACAGAATTTATAATTGGCTATGATAACGCCATTGATGTTAAAAAACAGGTATCGCTTAACGTAAATAATAAAACAGTTAGCGAGGTATTGAAACAATTGCTAAAAGACTATAAGGGAACTATTAGCCAGGTTGATGATTACCATGTGCTGATAAAGGTTGAAAAAGCGCCCGTGGCACCTAAAGAGTCATCTGCAATACAGCAAAACGTAATAAAGATAACCGGGATAGTGGTTGATGAAAAAAACGAGCCCATCCCCGGCGTAAGCGTTTATGAAAAGGTGTCGCACAAGGGTTCGGCTACTGATGTTAATGGTAAATTTAGTGTTACCGTTGAACCGGGGGCAACGCTGGTTTTCTCATTTGTTGGTTATACCACCCGTGAAGTGGTTGTTGGCACTCAAACCGAACTGAATATAAAATTACAGCCTGCTACCAATATTTTGAACGAGGTAGTTGCAATTGGTTACCAAACCGTACGTAAAAGCGATTTTACCGGTGCCGTTGCCAGCGTTAAGGCCGACGAGCTAAATTTAACAGCGCCAACTGTTGGGCAGGCCCTTGTTGGTAAAGTAGCAGGTGTGCAGGTTTCGCAAATAACAGGCGCGCCTTATCAAAGCACCAAGATCACCGTAAGGGGTGTGGGCTCAATCAATGCCAGCTCTGATCCTTTGTATGTAGTTGACGGTTATGCAACAGGTAATGATCTGTTCATCAACCCTGAAGACATTGAATCAATTGATATATTAAAAGATGCTGCATCAGCGGCAATTTATGGTTCAAGGGCAGCAGGTGGCGTAGTGCTGATCACCACTAAGCATGGTTCTAAGAAAGACGCCAAAGGCAAGTTTGAATATGATTACCAGGTTGGAATAAATCAGTTAGCCAAAAAAGTTAATCTTTTAAATTCCGACCAGTTTGCACAATTGGTAATTGACGGACGTAATGATACTTATCATGACCTTTGGACAAGCACCGGCCATACCTGGAACGATGCTATGTACTCAGACAATAATGCTACCCGTATTACAAACGTAGGTAATGCAGCTTCGGTAAGTATCCCCGCCACACTTTATAATTTTGCAAATCAATCGCTCATTCATCAAACTGTTAACACAGATTGGCAGGACGAATTGTACCGGAACGCTGTAACCCAGAGTCATAACCTGTCGTTCACCGGCAACTCAAATGGTACAGGCTATTATTTTAGCGCCGGTTACCAGGATCAGCCGGGTATTATGTTAGGTACAGGACAGCAACGAATTAACCTGCGGGCTAATGTAGATGGTAAAATAGGCAAAAACCTTAAAGTGGGCGCTAATATATCGTTCACCCAAAATACCAACCAGGAAACGCAGGATGGCCGCTGGGATCACAGCCCTGCTTTTGGCGCATTAATTTATATGCCGTTTTTCCCTGCATATAACGCTGATGGCAGCATTGCTACTAACCTGGCTGCGGCACAATCAACAGCTTACGGCTATCAATCAATTGAAAACCCTATTGCAACAGCCGAGCGGATAAAAATAAACCGTGTGGGTAACCGGGCAACTTATAATGTGCACGCCGGTTATACCATTTTTGATGGCCTGGTGTTTAACGCAAATTTAGGGATGCAAACCTATGGCGAAAACTACAATTATTACCTGCCTACCAGTATCAGTAATGGTGCAAATCCCCCTTATTCATCCCAATCAATAGCGGCAGCCAAAGCCATACAGCAAACAGTTGATTACCAGGATCAGCTGGGCGAATTTACCCTGAACTACTCCAAGCAGTTTGGTAAAAGCCATATTGACGGACTGGCAGGCTATACAGCTCAAAAAACAGTGAATAATGTGGTTACAGTACAAGGCATAGGCTTTCAGAATGATAACGTACCGAATATAACTGGCGCCTCGCCAAGTAACATTACGCTGATAACCAGCGGTGCGCCGGAAGGTACGCAAGCAACCGGGTACCAAACCTATACGCTGCTGTCATACCTGGCAAGGGTAAATTATAATTACGACAGTAAATACTTCCTGTCGGCTTCATTTCGTACAGATGGTTCTTCACGTTTCGGACCTGATGACCGTTACGCCTCATTTCCTTCCGTATCTGCCGGCTGGAACCTGTCTGACGAACCTTTTTACCACAGCTGGCTGGGTGATCAGTCGACCGTTAAATTACGCGCAAGCTGGGGTTTAAGCGGTAATAATAATATTGGTAATTACAACACACAGCGCGTATATAACTCGCCTTCAAACGCAGTATTTGGTACGGGAAGCTTAGCTCCGGCCCTTACTGCAGGCAATATTAAAGACAGTAAATTAGGCTGGGAGTCAACCTCGCAATATAACTTTGGGGCTGATTTTGGCTTACTTAAAGGCCGACTTTTTATAATCGCCAATTATTACCTGAGTTATTCCTACAATTTATTATTTAACGAGCCGGTATCGGCAGTTTCAGGAAGCTCAACCATCCTTACCAACTTAACTAATTCAAAAATTAGCAATAAAGGATTTGATATCCAGGTTGACGGTAAAGCCATTGCAGGTAAAGATTTTTCATTAAACCTTAGCGGCAACATCTCCATAAATCGCAATAAAGTACTAAACCTTGGTGGTAACAATACCATAATTACGGCTGGTGCCGAGCGGTCATACTTAACCAGCATTACACAGCAAGGCTCCCCTATAGGGATGTTTTATGGCTATAAAGTATCGGGTATAGTTAAAGAATCAGATCTTGCCAATATAGCCATCGATAATGCAAATTATAACGCTACAACGCATTCATTCCCTGCCGGCTATAAGCTTAAGGGCCCCCCGCGTTCTTCATTTTCAACTACCCCGCTTGCAGTTGGCGATCTTTATTTTGCCGATCCAAACGGCGACGGTATAATTAACAGTAAAGATGCCGGCATTATCGGGAACCCATATCCTAAATTCACTTATGGATTTGCCATAAATGCAACCTATAAAAACTTCTATTTCAGCTCGGCATTTGCAGGTTCATATGGCAACCAGGTACTTGACGGACAGGATTATTACCTGTACAACATGGAAGGTTCAGGCAACCAGTACGAGGATGTTGCTAACCGTTACCGTAACCCGGCAAACCCTGGCAACGGGACAGTTTACAGGGCATCGCGGGGTGGTACCCAAAGTAACAGCACCAGGTTATCAACCTTTTACCTGCAGGATGGCTCTTTCTTAAGAAACACCAATATGACGCTGGGCTATAACCTGAAATCGCAATACATTATGCGCAATTTGGGTTTAAGCGCCCTTAAAATATACGCCTCGGTTAATAATGCTTTTACCATTACCAAGTATAAAGGCTATAACCCCGAAGTTAATTATGATTATACCTATGGCGGTTCGCAGGGTTCAAACCTTTCGCCCGGAATTGATTATGGTGTTTACCCGCTGGTGCGCGCCTATAACCTTGGTATAAAAGCAACATTTTAATAAAAAACTAATTCTCAATAAAATGAAGAATATAAATATAAAATTATTTTGCCTTGCAACATTATTTGTTCTGGGTTCGTGCAAAAAGGATTTTTTGACTCAAAATGACCCTGACGCTATTGCCGTGAGCAATTATTTCAGGAGCGAGAACGATGTATTGCTTGCGGTTAACGGCTGTTACTCCTTATTAAGAAGCGGCAATACCATAGGAGAGGGGAGCGATCTGTGGACTGATCAGCGTTCGGACGATACAGGTACAAATGACAACCAATCAAATGCCGGCGAACCTTTTGGGTTCAACAATTTTTCGCTGATCCCTACCAACAGCTATTTGTACACACATTGGCTTGCTATGTATGCGGTAGTATCAAATTGTAACATCATATTATCAAACATTGATAAAGTAACTTTTGCAAAACCCGAAACCAAGCAGCAGTACAAGGCAGAAACAGAGTTTATCCGCGCCCTTATGTACTTTCACCTGGTTCGTGAATGGGGGGATGTTCCGCTGGTTACTAAACAGCTAACCACAACAGCCGATATTACAGCTAATACCTTGCGCACGCCGCAGGCGGCTGTGTATGCCCAAATAGTAGCCGACCTTAAAGATGCCGTTGGCAGCCCGCTGCCTGCAACACAGTCTGCAGGTGTAATAGGGCGTGTTTCACTGGCTGCGGCAAACACATTGCTTGGCCAGGTATATTTAACCATGGCAACCACAGAAGATCCCGCTAATACCACTGCGAACCTGAATAATGCTTTAACTTATCTCAACAAGGCATACAGTTTTAAAACCTTTGGTAACCTGCAAGAAATTCCTTACACCGATGTTTTTGATGTTACTAAAAAATCTACCTGTCCGGAGTTGATCTGGCAGATAGTGAATATCCAGGGAGATCCTGTGTACAGCTCAAGTATCGCAGCAAATAGCCAGGCCATAGGTGAAACTACCGATTCGCAAAAACCATCAACAAGCGTAGGCGATAATGTAACACATGACCTGGTAAACGAATATGAAAATGGCGACCCGCGGATGGCTTTTTCAATTAAGTATGCCAATGCGCCAACGGTTAAAGACTGGTATGTAACCAAATTCAGGGATGTAAGCTCGGGCGCAGGTAAAAATGGGTATGGCGGTAATGACTGGATCCTGATGCGTTATGCCGATGTTATCCTGATGCTGGCTGAAACCAATATGTACCTGGGCAACAACACCGTTGCCATTCAATACCTCGACCAGGTACGTACCAGGGCCGGGATGCCAACTTATGAAGTTTCATCGCTCAACTCAACTTATAGTGCAAGCTATCCAACCCTCAAATTAGCCATATTGCACGAAAGACGTGTGGAACTTGCGTTTGAACACCACCGCTGGTTTGATTTGTTACGGACCTTTACTACCGATGAGCTGGTAACTTATTTCCACAATAAAAGCCAGGCAAACTTTGGTTCGGCGCTATTGTCAAATTTTAGCACGAAGGACAGGTATTATCCTATTCCGTTTAACGAGACAAAGCTTGATCCTGTAAAAATGTACCAGAACCCGGGTTATTGATAACGGGTATTAATTAAACGAACATGAAAAACAAAAGAATACATAAGCCCTTTGCCTGTTTGTTTATGGTATTTATGCTGATGATCAGCATAAGTGCCATAGCCCAAACAAAGCAGGGAGAGGGATACGATAAGAATTATCATTTTCTGCATTCGGGTAATTTAGTTGCCGATAAGGATTTTTACCTGCTTACGGTCATTGATCAGTCGCCGGTTGTTAAAAAGCTGTTTAATGACAACGCTTACTTTAAGCAATTGTTTAGTGAGCGCTTAACCCTGCTTAAAAGCCATGCTACAGATACCTGTACTCATCCTGAATCGCTGGTTGGCGGTTTCAGGTATACTAAAGATGATTCCGTGCAGCTTGCTGAAAACGTGCTTTCGTTATACAAAGCTCATCAGGCAGATTTTGATTTAATGATCAATCATCATTTACGGCCTTCGGGCTATTACCAGCGCTTTGTTGGCTTAAGTAATGCCGATCTGCTTTTAAAAGCCTGGGGACAATATGTATATGGCATTAACTATATCATTGATCAGTTTGGCTTAGGGAAAAAAATGCGTTACCCCCGTATTGATTCGCCCAGTTATGTTGTAACAAGCCGTTATTACCGTACGGTAATGAAAGATATGTTTGCCTTGCTTGATGAGCAATCAGATGATCTGAAACAGTTTTACCAGCCATCGCTGGCAGTAGCCATGCACCTGATGGATGCAAACGACAGGGACGAACCGGCCAGGTTTGAGCCTATGGAACAAAAAAACAATAAAAAGGCCGTTGAAAAGATAAAACAAGTACAATGGAGTAAATATCCGTATGCTACTATCGTAATACCCGGTAACGGCCCTGAATTGTTTACAACCCCTATTAGCCCGGATAATAAGATCCATTGCGATGTGGCAGCCGCACGCTACCTGAAGGGTTGGGCACCGTTTATAATTGTCAGCGGTGGGTATTGCTACCCCTTCCGTGGCCCTTATTGCGAAGCTATCGAGATGAAAAAGTACCTGGTGCAAAAGTTCCATATTGCAGAGGATGCCATTATCATTGATCCGCATGCCCGCCATACAACCACCAACATCAGGAATGCTGACCGGTTAATGATCCGTTATGGGATCCCCTTGGATAAGCCCTCGGTATTTGTAACCAGCAAGAGCCAGCATGACAGCGCCGCAAAAAAGACTTTTGATGATCGCAATCTGCATGAGCTTGGTTATACGCCTTACCGCGATAAAAAAAGTATCTCCAACCACGATATTGTTTTTTACCCGGTTCTGGAAAGCCTGCACATGGACCCGCTTGATCCGTTGGATCCATAGGCGACCGGTAGGTGATTAGTAAACCTTTAAAGATTTGCTAACCGGATAAAAATAGGTAGCATAAAAAGGGGGCAAAGCGAAAGCTTTGCTCTTTTTTATTTACAAAGAGTTTATATTCGGTCACGGGTACGCCGTGCTTATGACCTATGCTGAATCGCGCCAGAAAAGGATATAATTTGATGTTATTCGGGATAAAAATCAGGCGTTAAATAAAAAATTGTATCGATAAAGAAAAGTACTAACGCTGCTGCTTCTTCACTTTTGAGGTACTGCTGTTTTTTAACTGTGATACCTGTTCCCGCATTTGTTCTAAGGAAAGTTTGGACTTTTTTGAGTTTGCCTGGCTGGCCAGACGGTCCATCTCCGAGAATGATATTTTGTAGTTCATGTTTAATATCCTGCATTTTACCAATTATCAAAGATAATCGTTTATTATTAAAAGAACAATACCGTTTACTCTCCCCTGGTCTAAGTTGCGCTGCACTAAACTTAGATCGTGGGGTAAAAAAAATATCTCAAATCACGATATCGTTTTTTTATCCCGCTTAAGAGCCTGCACATGGACCCGCTTGATCCATTGGATTGAAAAATAATTAAAGGATCATATACAGGAGTAAAAGGGGTAAAGCGAAAAGCTTTACCTCTTTTACGTTTTACAGACCTACTCCTAAGTTCAAAACTCATCTTCCTCAATGTTTACGGGGCCCAGCAACCCTGATGATGTTAATTTTGAGTGGCTGTCAAAATAATTCCATGTGGTAAAGCAATACCTTCCTTTTGAGGGCCGTGGTGTATTATTGAGGAACCAGTCCGGAAATTCTTTTAAGTATTGCCCGCTATTATAAATATACTGGTTGGGCAGCCATTTCATATCGCTGGGTTCCTGCTCATCGCCAATTAACCTGTTGGCCCAAACGTTGGTTACTTCAATCTTTAAATCGTTGGTTGATCTTAACAAAGCAGATGGAATGCCGATCCTCCAGGGAGCTGTCCACACGATCCCCGCTTCTTTATTGTTCACAAAAACTTTGGCAATGCAATTAACCGTGCCCAGGTTAAGATAAACTATGTGGTTTAACTTTGCAAGGTCTGCTGCGGGTATGGTAAATGATTTGGAATAAACGGCAGTACCGCTGTAATATTTAATTCCCTTATCGCTGCTTTTGCTCCAATCGGTTAATGTTTCAAACTTTACAGGCGTTGCCGGGCCTCCCCAAAGCGCATCAAATTTCACCATCCACGGGCCATCCAGGTTAAGTACGAGCTTACTGGCTATAAAATTTGGTCTATGGACTAACCCAACGTTAAGGATTTTTTTTCTGAAAACGATGAAGAAGCTTTGCGCATCGTCAAAATTCAGTGTGATGTTGGTTTTGCCATTTTTTTGTGTGAACTGATTCAGATCTCTAATAGTTCCTGATACAGGATCCCATA
>JAQBOS010000523.1 GCA_028287925.1 Mucilaginibacter sp.
CAAACCCATGTTTACGCGGCGGTTCAAAGCCAAAAACTTCTTTTATCTTATCTAACTGGGCCTTCTTTGGCCTTTCCCAAATCATCATGGTGCGGTTTCCCTGCACATTGCTGTGGCCACGAACCGGGCATAAACCGGCGCCCGGCTTACCTATACTCCCCTTTAACAGCACCAGGTTAAGGATCTCCTTTATGGTATCAACCCCGTTTACATGCTGGGTAATGCCCATTGCCCAGCATACAATTATCCTTTTTTTATCCTTTAATAACTCGGCAGCTTCCTTTATTTCACTAAACGTAACACCGCATTCAGCGGCAAGCTCATCCGGGTTGTATGCTTTTAACTGATCGATAAATTCTTTATAGCCAACTGTTTTGTTTTTTATAAATTCATTATCAAACACTTTTCCGGGTGATTCCAGTTCAGCATCATAAAGCAACTTTTCAATTGCTTTTAGCAATGCCATATCCCCGTTTATTTTTATCTGCAGATACAGATCTGCCAGTTGAGTACCGATCCCCAGGAACCCTTTAACCGTTTGCGGATTTTTAAAAGCCATTAAGCCGGCCTCGTGCAGGGGGTTAACAGCAATTATTTTCGCTCCTTTTTTCTTTGCTTTTTCAAGTGCGGTAAGCATTCGGGGGTGATTCGTCCCCGGGTTTTGCCCCATAATGATGATCACGTCCGTGTCGTAAAAATCTTCCAGGGTTACCGTTCCCTTACCGATGCCGATAGTTTCGCCTAAAGCAACCCCTGACGATTCATGGCACATATTTGAGCAATCGGGCATATTATTGGTGCCAAATTCTTTTACAAACAACTGGTAGGTAAACGATGCCTCGTTACTGGTGCGGCCCGAGGTGTAAAACGCCGCTTCATCGGGCGATTTAAGTCTGTTAAGCTTTTGGGCTATCTTTTTAAAAGCGTCATCCCAACTTATCGGCTCATAATGTGTAGCACCTTTTGGCAGGTAAACAGGATGCGCAATCCTCCCCTTTTTTCCGATCTCGTAATCATTCAGCTTTGCAAGGTCTGCCACCGAATTTTGAGCGAAAAACTCAGCGGTAAGCTTTTTTGTGGTTGCTTCTTCTGCCAGCGCTTTTGCGCCATTTTCACAATATTCGGCTATTGGTGAGCGGTCATCATCCGGATCGGGCCAGGCGCAGCCAGAACAGTCAAACCCACCCTTTTTATTCATATGGAAAAGGCCATCCATTCCGCGGATAAAACCCGTTTCTGCCAAAACATCCTTTGCCGACTCATATACAGCAGGAATCCCTGCCGCCCATTTTTTTTGTTCGTTCAGCTTTAAATCCAAAAGTTCTTCCGGATTCTCTTCTGCCGGAGTTTCAATCTTTCTGCTCATAACGTTTTCTCTGCTAAAGGATTGGGGTAATTATCACTTTGATCTTCGGCCACACTATCCAAACAGGTAAAATCTTTTTCAACCAGTAAATGTAATTCGCCATCAGTATTTTCAAATCCTACTTTATCCGTATCAGCTAACTCATTTACCATAGTTTTAGGCATAAACAACGTAATGGTATTGTTATTAAAAGTTGCCGAGAGCTGATAATCATCCACTACCTGTAAACCATAAACAAACTTTTGCAGGCCGAAATTCACACTGTCTTCCAAATGCCTGTTCTTAACCAAACCCGCTACATCCGACTTTGTAAGCCGGTATCGTATGGAGTTATTTTTAATTCGAATTTTCATGAACGGGAAATAAGATGCGGTGATCCGCTGTATAAATATTAAAACGCCGGTTCCGTAAAAAACCTGCTAATGTTATCTCAAATTCTGCTGCCAGCTCCACCGCCAGGCTTGATGGTGCTCCTACCGCGACAATAATTTTAATGTCCGCCATTACGGCTTTTTGAACCAGCTCAAAGCTGGCACGGCCGCTTAAAAGTAGGATGTGGTTATTTAAAGGCAAAAGACCTTTTTGAAGCGAAGCGCCTATCAGCTTATCCAATGCATTATGCCTGCCTACATCTTCTCTTACCATAAGTAGTTCGCCATTAAGGTTAAATAAAGCGGATGCATGGAGTCCGCCTGTTTCGGCAAAAACCTGCTGGTGCTTTTTTAAAATTTCAGGCAGCTGGTAAAGTAATTCATTGTCAATTGCAAGGTCATCTTTTTGCTGAGCAAATGCCCCAACCGTACGAATAGCGTTGATTGAACCTTTACCGCATACGCCACAGCTTGACGTGGTATAAAAATTGCGCTCTGTATTTTGGAGATTTGGAATAACGCCTTCATTTAACTTTACCTGGATCACGTTCTCTTTATTCTCCGCACAGGCAATAAAACAGTAGTTTATATTGGTTATATCATTAATATTTTTGACGATGCCTTCGGCAAATAAAAAGCCCGCGGCAAGTTCTGCATCATTGCCGGGTGTGCGCATGGTAACGGACACGTTTTGAACCATAATATTCCCATTCAGGGTATATTCCAGCCTGATTTCAAGGGGTTCTTCAATAGCAAGCGCATCAATGGTTTCTTCAATTTCACCATCTTTTACCCTTATTATCGGGATCTGCCTGATTGAACTTTTAGTCATATTCAAATATACAAACAGACCTTGCCGATTGTTCTTTTTTATTGAATCATTAAATTTATTTATTGTTACCTATTACGGGTATTTTGATCTAATTTTGAAGTATGAAGATTAAAATTCTGGCGTTTGGCATTGCAAAGGATATATTCGGGGGGCCGTCAGTCAATTTAGAGCTAACAAATGATGCCACCGTATATAATTTACAATACCTGCTTGAACACCAATATCCGCGACTTAAACAGCTGGCATCATACATGGTAGCCGTAAATAATGAGTATGCTTTACCTGGTGATAATTTGCATGAAAAAGATGAGATTGCGATTATACCGCCGGTGAGCGGGGGGTAAAAAGATATCTGATTGTTTGTGTCCCCACCATAGGTGTTCGGAAGATTGTAAAAAAGTGGGGCCTGTGCGATTCCCTCCCTTGGGAGGGCGCAGGGAGGGGTTTTTACACCAAGCTTTTACGCATGATTAGCAGTGGTACCATAGTTCGTGAAACCCCTACCTTCCCTTCCCCAAGGAAGGAATCGCACTACCCACTGCTTTGGTTTGATTCTTCCGAACAGTATTGGTGACAACACAAACAATCCGCATGCAGGCAAATTAGTTGTCTGTGAGGGCACAGACAATGGGTATGGGATAATAACAAAAAGAAGGGTCA
Organism: Mucilaginibacter sp.; assembly: GCA_028287925.1. Lineage (GTDB taxonomy): Bacteria > Bacteroidota > Bacteroidia > Sphingobacteriales > Sphingobacteriaceae > Mucilaginibacter. The sequence continues at coordinate 3,230 of JAQBOS010000523.1, forward strand.
TGCTGAGGCAAAAGCCTGCCCTGAATTTATCGAAGGGAAGCACGCGGGCAAAGGCCTCAGCACCATGCTTAGCAAGCGAAAGGGCCACTGCGCTCATCCTTCGAGCGCCTCAGGATGACAGCCTTTTCCCGCTTCAAGACTTATAATTATAAAAACTTTGACTACACAAATCCAAATATTCTCCTACCTTATAAACATCCAATCTGCTATTGATTGGATCATGTCCCCCGAATCCGGTGGGATAGATGTATTCATTGGCACAGTTCGAAATACTACCAAAGGCAAAAAAGTCATCAAGCTTGAGTTTGAAGCTTATGAACCAATGGCAATAGCAGAGATGGAAAAGATTGCCAAACAGGCTTTTGAGAAATGGCCGGTTCAAAGGGTGCTGATCCATCACCGTACCGGGGTGCTGGAAGTCGGAGAAGTGCCCGTAGTTATTGCGGTATCAGCTGCTCACCGTGCGGCAGCTTTTGACGCCTGCAGGTATATCATTGATACTTTAAAACAAACCGTACCAATTTGGAAAAAGGAGATCTTTGAGGATGGCGAGGTTTGGGTAGCAGCGCATCCGTGACCGCTGATTTAAGCTGATTATTATGATTACGCTGATTCTTAGTTTATTTCCCGCCATGAATTTAACCCATTTTCCAATGATAAAACATTAGCATTGTGGAACCTGCTTCTTATAATTTTCACAGCTTCGGCGCTTCGTTTTCCGGAAGCGCAGTAAAATACTGTTTTTGTATTTTTTGCTATCGATTCAGCATGAGCAAGTAAACCTGCTATGGGGATGTGTTCGCCTCCTATATTAAATTCTTCACGCTCGGCTTCAGTTCTTACATCTATCAGCTGAATTGAATTTTCGGCGAGCTCTTTTTTAAGATCAGCAGCAGAAATAGTTGGAGCGTTTACTGTTTCAACCAGTTTGATGATATGGGTTTGGGTAACATCGCCAATCTTTATTACCCGGCTTTGCAGCGTTTGCGCATCAAATACTAAAATTTTTCCGGCCAACAGTTCACCAATCTGAGTAATATATTTAATAACCTCGTTAGCCTGGATACAGCCAATTATACCGGCAAGCGTAGGGATTACACCTCCTTCGGTGCAATTCGGAATTTGTGAAGCATCTACTTTTGGGAAAAGGTCCCGGTAATTGGGAGATTGCTTTCCGGATTCGTCGACAATATTCCAAACTCCTGCGTGGCCCTCAAACTGGTAAATGGCACCATAAACCAGGGGTTTGCCTGTAAGCACGGCTGCATCATTTAATAAATAACGGGTCTCAAAATTATCCGTTCCGTCAACTATAATATCATACCCTGAAATAAGCTCCATAACATTCTGCGAAGTTATTTTCACATCATGCGGAACTAATTTTATCCCCGGGTTTTGCTTTTGCAGTCGTTCGCAGGCTACAAGCACTTTCTTTTGGCCGTGATCAGCAGGTGTGTATAAGATCTGGCGGTGTAAGTTACTGTCTGAAACAGTA
>JAQBOS010000547.1 GCA_028287925.1 Mucilaginibacter sp.
ATATTTGCATTATGAAAATTGAAGATGAGATTAAGCAGGAACACTTTAACAGACCCCAGGATAAAGCAGCGATGAACCTTATTTTTACCGCTAACTGGCTGTTGAACGAAACTGCAATTGCCCTTAAGCCTATTGGCCTTTCTCTTCAGCAGTTAAACGCGCTGACAATTCTTAAGGGTCAGCCTAATCATACGGCAACAGTTAACCTGATTCGTGAGCGGCTAATTGATCGGATGCCAAATGTTTCAAGATTGTTGAACAAATTAATGGATAAAGGACTAATTAACAAGGACCGCGATCGCTCAGATCAGCGGGTTGTTTACATAAAGCTTACGCCTGAAGGACTGAAAGCTGCATTAAAAGGAAGAGAACTTTTTAACAAAATTCATTATGGCATAACTGATGAGCAGTCTGAATTACTGAATGAGCTTTTAGAAAAAATCAGAACATAAAATTTTTTACTTAAATATATTCCACGGACTATTATTCCGTGGAATTAATTATTCACCATGAAAAACAGAAAAATAACATTAAAAAACAGGCCGGTTGGAATGCCGTTGCTTTCCGACTTTAATATCGAAGAAGAATTAATGCCGGTTACCGGTGAGGGAGAAGTTCTTTTAAAATCAGTTTATGTTTCAGTAGATCCATACCTGCGCGGTAAAATGAATGGCACGCATCCTCCCATATTTGAATTAAATGAGGCGATATCCTCAAAAATTATTGCGGAGGTTGTTGAATCCAATAATGACAGTTTCAAAAAAGGCGGCTTTGTCTCCGGTTACCTGAACTGGCAAGAGTACCAGGTATCTGATGGAAAAGCATTACAAAAGATCGATTCAAATACTGCTCCGCTAAGCGCTTATTTAGGGGTTTTGGGAATAACAGGGTTGTCCGCCTATATCGCCTTAATGGACATTGGCAAACCTGGAAAAGGCGAAACGCTGGTAGTATCGGGCGCTGCTGGCGCCGTAGGAAGTATTGTTGGCCAAATTGGAAAAATTATAGGATGTAAGGTCGTTGGAATTGCTGGTACCGACGAGAAGATAGACCTTCTTAAAACGAAATTCGGATATGATGAGGCTATAAATTATAAGAGTACTCCTGATATGAAAGCCGCCATCGCGGATTTGTGTCCGGAGGGGGCTGATATTTACTTTGATAATGTTGGCGGATCGATCTCCGATGGGGTGATCGCTAATATGAATAAGTATGGACGGATCCCGGTTTGCGGCACAATATCCAACTACAATGACATAGAAGAACAAACCGGTCCAAGCCTGCTTCCTATCGTCGTCTATAAGTTCCTGACTGTTCAAGGTTTTTTGATAGGTGACCATACGGTCCGATTCCCCGGTGTGATAGCCCAATTATCGGCCTGGTTAAAAGAAGGTAAGATCACCTATTCAGAAACAATTCTGGAAGGTTTCGATAAACTGCCCGAAGCTTTTATCGGGCTTTTTGAAGGCAGAAATGAAGGTAAAATGATTGTCAAAATTGATAAAGTCATATAATAATCTTGTTAACTAATTGAATATCATTTAATTACAGGTTAATTTGGACTAATTTAGTATTTAGAAACAGGCGACCGAATAGGTCACCTGGGTGAGTCATAAAACCTGAGTAGTTATGCGATTTTGGGGCAAAAAAAACGCTTAAACCAAATGATTTAAGCGTTTTACGAAGCCTTGCGGCTCTTTCAGCGGAATGGACGGGACTCGAACCCGCGACCCCATGCGTGACAGGCATGTATTCTAACCAGCTGAACTACCACTCCGTTTGGGATGGCAAATATACGCACCTTTTTGTTTTACACAAGCTGTTTTTTAAAAAAGTTTGTTTTTAGCAATAAATCCACCTGCATTGCCTTTTAAATCAGCTTTTTATATTTAAACCAAAGTTTATGCGGCATTAAATTGTTGCTCTTTTTGCCTGTAATTTATCCACTCGGCCACCAAAAGGTTGGGCACCCAGCTTAAAAAAGCTATAATGAGATAGTTATTTTCAAAACCTACGCCGCTTCCCAATACGGTGAAAAGCCAGATATAGAACCGTAATGTTACTGCGCCGAAGGCCAGGGCATAGCTTCTCCGCACCATTTTGATATGATCGTTAATGCGGCCGTTCATTACCAGCAGCCAGGCTGCAAGAGTAAAAGCTACCCACAGCGTATTTTGCAGCAGGAAGGATATAAATACGCCTGTACCGCGATTCACAAACAGGGTCATAATATAAGCCCCGGGCGCGGCAAAAAACAGAACTCCGAATACATAAAACTTACCCAGCAACTTATGCAAGGCGCGGTTATTATAAACTATTTTCGAGAACTGAAAAAAGCCGGCCATTAAAATAATGCTGCTACCAATTATATGGCAATAAAAAGCCGGCAGGTACCAGCCGGTTTTAACGGCGCTTTGTTTGATCTGTAAAAATGCGGAGTTATTTTTAAAATCGTAATACTGAAAAAATGTACCTGCGCATAAAATCACTATCCAGAAAAAAGCAAAATACCATAATAACCTCCCTACAAGTTTCATTTAGCTGCAATTGTATTTTGAGGCGCCTTTGTACCCTTTAGCTTCTGGTTTATCCAGTTTATGTTGTATTTATCAATTACGGTTAATGAATCGTCAACACTTGCGTTATTGGGTTTATTATTACTACTTATGCGTTCATTATATGCTGGGTTGGCACCACCTTCAAATATACTTACCCATCTTTTATCCTTAAACTGATATGCATAATCGGCAAATATTTCGTTTTTCATATAGCTCAGCATCTCAGGTGTTATTTGATTAATTGTTTTTTTCTGCATGTCTTTATAGTTTCCGGAACCTATAAACAGGTTATAACAGTTATTTAAATACGAATCATCCATTTTAACATACTTTGTAAAGCCAAAATTCCTGTTATTTGGCAGTTCGACCAGCTTATTGTTTTTAACGGCTAAATAATGATAATAAGGACCGCCCTCAACACTTTTGGTAGAATCATAAAGCTCAATATACAATGCAGCTCCCGCTTTTACTTCATACAACGAATCATTAATTACTTTAATGTTATTTACATCGCACAAGCCTTTCAATTCACTTCCTCCATCCCCCGGAGTATAATCTATACGGATATTCTGGGTAAATATCCTGTTGTTCTTTTTGTCAACAATTACTATGTTCTTATTGTCATAGAACTCCGCCCGTCCGCCTAAAAAATAATCGCGGATCGAGTAAAATGTAGCTTCGAGCCAGTTTTCGGCCGGCTTAGCCGTTGTAACATAAGCTACTTTGTAGTTGAGGTGCGTTTCTTCATAATCAACCTTACGCAAAGGGTTTTTAAATTCCATCGATTTTGCGATCATATTCAAATCAACAAGGTACGAAGGTGCGATGTAAATTGCCCCATGTTCGGTTTTCGAATTGTATTCCGTCACAACGTTCAGTGCGTTTTTATATAAGTCGAATGAGCCCGCCAGGCCCTTAATCTTCGCCATGATGTCGCTTATTTTCAAATCAACCTTGTCCGAAACTGTCATGTCTTGTTTCAGGTAAAAATAATCGGTGCCATTGCGTAAAACAGCAAGGTTATCGCCGTCGTTAACCGGTAATACCTGGTCGTAGCTAACAGGCACCATAATTTTCCCGTCAAGGTCATAAAACCCTTTTTTATTGTCCTTTTCAACTTCAACCAAGCCTGGGAAGGTGCCACTGATGTTGTGGATCAGATCATACTCAGGGGGTATTATCTCCTTCAACTCCGGACTAACCAGCCCCATTTTATAGGGTTCAATTACAGAATCTTTATAATGGTTTATATCCCTTTCCATATTCCACTTGCCTTTTACCACATAGTAAAAGGTCTTTTGGTCAACATGGGCAAACCAAATAACACTATCGTATTTTGTTTTTAAAGAATTAGCTGTTTTAAAGGCGGCAAGCGTAATAGGGCTGAAGATGTCTTTTTCGGACATGGTTTTTTGCCGCACAAAACTTTCATAGGCTACATAGTCTGCCAAAAAACGCTTTGCATCAACCACCGTGATCTTATATTTGTGCGGGAGTACCTTATGGATAGTTAAGGTTAGTACGGATTGCTTATCGCTTAAAGAGTCATGGCTAAACTTTGCGGGAATATGAGCAACAGCAATTTCCTCATTAATAAACTTGATATTGGAGCCATCAACATCAAGGTTAATAGCAGCTATTACTTTTGAATTGCGGTTAAAACCTGTGCGGCCCATCAATAAATTTGCGAGCCGGTTAAATGCCGGGTTTTGCCGGCCATTGTCAAAATAATCTACAAGCGAATCTGTATTATTAGCTTTTGTGCTTTTATTAAAAGCAGTTAAAAACGCGTTTATTTCGGTTTTTTGCGCAGTAAGTGAACTTTTGCACTGGGCCAATAAAAGCACAGCAAAAACAAGGGCTGTAGCTATCATTTGGGGGAGGAAAGGTCTGGTTTTCATAACACCAATATAGGGTGTTTTGTATTACCCCAATAATATATTTTAAAGTGGTTTAATTATCCGGACCCAGGCTAAAAGAATATATTTTGGGATTGCTTTCGATTTTTTTTAATTCAGTTTACAGCTTAAATTTCATTTATTTTTCATAAATCGTATTTCTATTGCCAATAAAATTTGCGTTTTTCGCATTAAAAACTGTACATTTAGACCTTAGATTAAATAAATCCTGGCTTCATACCTATTAAGTTGTTACCGGGGTGAGAATAAAATTTTAATTGTAGTTTTTTGGGGAAAGCTGTTCATGTTAAAATGAACAGCTTTTTGTCATTAATGAGCATCTACAGGCATCTTTACAGCTTTCTTAAACGGCTGCAAATAAAGCAGCGGGATTGAGAAAAGCATTACAAGCCCCGAGATCCAGTAAGCATCATCATAGGTTAGCAACAGCGTTTGCTTTGTTAGCGCACATTCAATAGCAGCATAAGCCATATGCGTTGCATCAAGCACTGATTTTCCCTTTGCTATAAAACTTTGTGTTAACATATTAAGCCGCTGGGTAAAGTTTGGATTATACGGATTAATATTTGTTAAAAGATTACTGCGGTGCAAGCCTGAGCGGATATGGATAATTGTAGTTAATACCGCAATCCCAAACGAACCGCCTAACTGGCGCATCATATTGTTTAAGCCTGTACCCTGTCCCAGTTCCGGGCCTTTCAAATCGGCTATTGCCAGGGTGGTGAGCGGCACAAATAACAGGGCCATACCAACGCCACGGATCAACAGCGGGATAAGCACATCACCCTGCCCGGTGCTCAGAGTTGAATTACTGAGCATAGTGGTAAACACAAAGAACAGGAACATACCGGCGGTAGCCATAAATTGTGCGGGAATGCCTTTGTTAAGCATTTTACCAATAAAGGGCATCATTATAATGGTACATAACCCGCCCGGGAACAGCAGCTCGCCTGTTTGTTGTGCCGTAAAACCCAGCAGGTTTTGACAGAACACAGGGAACACGAAAACCGATCCGTATAAACCAAAGCCCAGCACAAAGGACGTAAACATCCCTACCGCGAAACTTCGATGCCGGAGAATGCCAAAATTCACTATCGGGTGATCAATGCTTAGTTCCCGCCATATAAAACAGATGGTTCCTAATACAGCAGTTACGGTAAGTACAAGGATATATGTTTTAGCAAACCAATCTTCTGATTCACCTTTTTCAAGGATGGTTTGCAAGCTGCCTACCGCAAGGGCAAGCAGGCCAATGCCCCACCAGTCTACCGGTTTCCCCTTGCCTTCCTTTGGTGTTTCACGCACAAACGTATAGGCGCAGAAGGCCGCAACAGCTCCAACAGGAATGTTTACATAAAAGATCCACCTCCATGAAGCGTGGTCGGTAATATAACCACCGATGGTAGGCCCAACAGTAGGCCCAACAACCGCTCCCAAACCAAATAATGCAGTAGCCGTACCTATTTGTTCGCGCGGCCAGGTTTCAACAAGGATAGCCTGTGAGGTTGAAATTAACCCACCACCGGCAACTCCCTGCAGGATCCTGAAAAGTACCAGCTCATCAAGGCTGGTGGCATTACCGCACAAAAATGATGCAATAGTGAATACGATAATGGAAGTAATAAAATATTGCTTGCGCCCAAACCTGCTGCCCAGCCAGCCCGACATAGGCAGTACAATTACGTTTGCAACGGCATAACCTGTAACAACCCAGGCTACGTCTTCAAGTGTGGCACCCAGGTTCCCCTGGATGACAGGCAAGGACACATTCACTATCGTGGTATCGATCAGCTCCAGTAACGAAGCTACGATCACCGTGATGGTAATGATCCATTTTTTAAAGCCAGTTTCAGCCATTTTTTTAGTATATCTTATTAATAAATAGTCTTAAGTTCTGAGTCATTAGCCTTAAGTCGCTTTTGACTCAAGACCACTGACTTTCGAATTAATAAATAGTGTTGAGCTCCGGGTAAGTAATTTTAAGCCGCATTTGACTCAAGACTACCGACTTTAGACTACCGACTTACTCTTTTACTATCACAGATACATTAACGCTCATCCCGGGGCTAAGCTTAGCCAGGTCTTCCTGCGATCCGGTTATTTTTATTTTAACCGGAATGCGTTGTACTACCTTAACAAAGTTACCTGTTGCATTATCTGGTGGCAGTAATGAAAATTTAGCACCTGTTGCCGGGGCAAAGTTGAAAACCGTGCCCTGTATTTTCAGATCAGGGTATGCATCAATATCAACATTCACTTTTTGTCCGTTGCGGATCTTATCCAGCTGTGTTTCTTTAAAGTTGGCTGTAATGTATATGCTGTTGTCATTAACTATTGAAAATAAAGTTTGTCCGGCCTGCACCAGCTGACCTACCTGTACATTCTTTTTTGATGCTACACCACTGGCTGGTGATTTAACAATAGTGTATGAAAGCTGCAGTTTTGCATAATCAACGTCAACCTGCTTTTGCGTTACGCCGGTGTGGGTAACATTCAACTGGCTTTTTGTTGTGCCTACTTGTTCAAGGGCAGCCTTGTATTCATCCTGTGATGCTTTGTAGGTAGCCTGTGCTACTTCCAAATCGGCCTTGGCCTGGTCAAATTGCTGCTGTGTAACTGAACCATCCTTTACAAGGTTGGCATAACGGTCATAATCTTTTTTAACTTTTTCAAGCCTTGCAGCAGCTGATGCCACCTGTGCTTTTGCACTTGATGAATTAGCCGTATTTGCAAAAATTTGTGATTGGCCAACGTTGATACCCGCGCTTGCACCGGTCTCGGCAGCTTGCGCCTGCTCCAGCTTAATTTTATAATCGTGGTCGTCAATTTTTACCAGTACCTGGTCCCTGTTAACGTGTGTGTTTTCCTGGAAGTAAATACTGTCAACATAGCCGCCAACACGGGCAACTACAGGGCTTATATCGCCGTCAATTTGCGCATCATCCGTATCAACGTGTTTACCGTAGTATATATATTCTTTGATCCCGAAAATAACACCCACCACAAGTATTATCCCTAATATAATAGGAAGTACTCTGTTTGGTTTCTTTTTAGGTTCGTTTTCTTGTGTTTCTTGTGCCTTTGCCATTGTATGAATTGTTTGGGTGTGATTATTATTTGTTTAGTTTTCCGGTTGATTTTAGTAAGGTATAATATGCCAGGCCTGCATCAGCTTTCGCTAATTCAAGATTGATCTGCGCCTGGTATAATAATGTTTCGGCGTCTGCCCGGTCTGTTGCCGAAGCTATATTGCTTTTATATTTTGATTCGAGGATCTTGTTGTTCTCAGTAGCCTGGTCAATTGAGGTTTGTAAAAGTTTTATCTTGTCCAAAGCCGCGGTATAGTCCTGGTAATCCTGGTTAACCTCTTTCTTTACATTATCAAGCTCAATGTTTTTATTGATGATGGTTTCCTCGCGCTGGATCCTGGCTTCTGATACTTTGTTCTTATTTGTCCATAACGATGCAAAGTTCCATTTTAAGCCTAGCCCTAAAGTTATAGGTGTAATATAGCTCCCGCTTTTGGGGATCGGGTTGGCTGCAACATCAACATAGTAGCCACTTACCGATGCGCCGAGGGTTGGCAGGGTATTAGCCTGGATATTTTTGATGCTGGTTTCAGTCACTTTGGTACGCAGGTCATACTGTTTAAACTCAATCCTGCTGCTCATTGCTGTATCCAGGTAGTTTGATAATGGCGCAATCGGCCTCTCAGCTTCATTTATTTGCGCTATTGCAAGCTGTGTGCCTTCGTTTAAACCTAAAAGCACGTCAAGGTTGTAGTTAATGATCTTGCGATTGGTTTCCAGGTCGATGCCGTTCAACTCAATATTTGAACGCTGCAATTGAAAGCGCAGCACATCGTTTTTAGTAACAAGCCCCTGTTCAAAAAAGCGTTGCGATTGTTTGATCTGCTGATCAATTGATCCCAAATTTTGCTCAACCACTTTTTTGCTTTGCAAAACCTTGTAGAGATTGTAGTAAGCATTAATAATATCATAAGTGATCTGGTCCTTGTCGTTATCAGCGTCTAAACGCGCAACCTCGGTAAGCAAGGTTGTTGATTGCTTTGCGTATTTTAATTTATTACCACCAAATATGGTTTCGTTAAGCGAAACAATACCAAGGTAAGCATTAGCACTTTTTGGCAATGACAAATTTTGATCGCCAAAAGCAAGCTTATTTGCAGGGATCTGCGCCCGGTTGTAATCAAAGCTTGCACTTCCGGTTGGCAGCGCCTGGTCCTTTGCCTGGTTGAATTGCGATACAGCTCTATCTATCTTGTTTTGCGATAGCTTTAAAACCTTGCTGTTATCAAGGCCCAGCTTAATGGCTTCGTTAAGGGTAATTGTCCTGTCCTGTGCTTTTGCTGCCATGCCAAGCAGCAAGGTTAGCAGTATTGCCGGAATAAGGATCCGCACGAAATTTTTTAACGTGCTTTTGTAAGGGTGTAGGTCGGTGTTATTATTTTGTGTTATCATTGTCGGTCATTAAGTAAGCTTTTAAAAGTCTCTTCATGTAAGTTTTTATCCGGGGCTTTAGCTTCTCTTCCATCATTTTATCATCCTGCACATCAAAACCCAGCATAGTGCTTGCCATAAGCGGCGTATTTATTATATAGTTTTTTGTTCCGTAAAGTGTTGCCAGCACCATTGCCACATCAATGTCAGCGTCAAACTGGCCCAGCTTAATGCCTTCATCCAGGATCTTGGTAAGCTCACCTACATTTATCATCAAAATGCTGCGAAGCTTATCTGAAAGCTCTGTCCTCCGGTTTATGCCCAACTCACGGTACAATAGTTTTTGGAAACAATTGTTATTCACTACTTTATCTCCATATATTTCTATATACTTCTCTATTTTATCCCACGGGCTCATCCCGGTGTTACTCAGGTTTATCAAAATATCCTGGAACGAAGTTATCTTGCGTTCCACAACGGCAATAAACAGACCTTCTTTCGAGCCAAAATAATAGTTAAGCATTGCCATATTAACATTGGCTTCACCAGAGATCATCCTGGTAGAAGCGCCATCAAACCCATGTTCTGAAAATACCTTTTCAGCAACATCAAGAATGTGGTCTTTCTTATCTATTTTTTCCTTATCCATTTCTTTCTCCTGCACAAAATTAATCAAACGATTGATTGATTTAATCATTCATTTGTAATGTTTTCCTAAACAACTGATAATCAATAACAAATAATCAATCAGTCGATTAACAAATGAGGATAAATATTGTTTTTAGGATAATATTATAATAATAAACGTGCCATAATAATTAGTGAATTGCTGATTTAGTGAATTAATGATTGATGAGTAAATACAGCAGATAATGAAAACTATTTTCAGGCATTATACCTTTGGCAGCTGAAAGCTGCCGCCATGCCGCACCACGAGTTGCACTGCGCTAAACTCGCGGCAGCGTCATATTTTTTAATCCGCACATCCGGCATCCGCACATTCGCACATCTTTCAATATATTTGCTTACATGAACCGCATTAAACTTATTGCCACACTTTTATTTGCCGCTCCTTATGCCTTTGCTCAAACGGCTCCGCCCACCGATATGGCGTCTATCCAGCAAAATTTTAAAAAGATTGATGTATTGGGGAGCGTGCTGTATGTAGCGGCCCACCCTGATGATGAAAACACCCGTTTGCTGGCTTACCTGGCACAGGAAAAGCATTACCGGACAGGTTATCTATCCATGACGCGCGGCGATGGCGGACAAAATCTGTTAGGTAATGAACAAAGCGAACTCCTGGGATTGATCCGCACACAGGAGCTTTTAGCTGCCCGGAAAGTTGACGGCGCCGAACAGTTTTTTACGCGCGCAAATGACTTCGGCTTTTCCAAAGGGCCGGAAGAAACCTTAAAGATCTGGGATAAGGAAAAGGTTTTGAGCGATGTGGTATGGGTGATCCGTAAGTTCAGGCCGGATGTTATTATCTGCAGGTTCCCAACTACGGGCGAAGGCGGCCATGGACATCACACTTCATCAGCCATATTGGCGCAGGAAGCATTTGCTGCGGCGGCTGATCCTAAGCGCTTTCCGGAACAATTACAATATGTACAGCCATGGCAGGCCAAACGCTTGCTTTGGAACACTTTTAATTTCGGCACAACAAATACTACTAGTCCTGATCAGTTTAAAATTGATGTTGGCGTTTATAATCCCACACTTGGTAAAGGATATGGCGAACTGGCTGCCGAAAGTCGCAGCAACCACAAAACCCAGGGGTTTGGTTCGGCCCGGCAACGTGGCGAGTCGTTTGAATATTTTAAAACTATTTTGGGTGATGCGCCGCAAAATGATTTGTTTGATGGCGTAAATACTACCTGGAAGAGGGTTAAAGGTGGAGAAGACATTGATGCGGGCATCAGTATAATCCGTAAAAGCTTTGATGCAGATAAGCCTGAAGAATCCGTACCGGCATTGGTAAAGCTGCTAGGAAAGGTTGAAAAAATTTCGGACACCTACTGGCATACTCAAAAAGCAAAAGAGCTTGATAACCTTATTGCGGCTTGCGCCGGTTTATGGTTTGAAAGCTATGCCGCCGAACCATCATATGCTTTGGGCGATAGCATTCATATTCGCTCGCAGGTGCTTGATCGTTATAACAACAAAGTAAAGCTGAACAGCATCAGCATAAATCAAACAGAAAAAAGCTTTAACAGCCTGGTTATTCCGGCAAATCAATTGCAAACCTTTAATACCAGTGCATTAGCCAATAAAATTACCCAGCCTTACTGGCTCGAAACTGCACATAGTATTGGTGCTTATAATATCCCCGGGCAGCAGTATGTGGGCAATCCTGAAAACCCCGACCTGCTTACGGTTGATTTTGAATTTATAATAGAGGGTAAGCCGATCCACTTTGAACGCCGCCTGGCTTACAAGTATGTAACCCCTGTTAATGGCGAAATTTATCAGCCAATTGAAATAACACCTCCGGTAACGGCTAATATTGCCAGCCAGGATTATATTTTTAATAGCAGTAACCCGCAATCTATTCAAATAAAATTAAAAAGTTACACCAAAAGCAGCGGCAGTATCAGTATAAAACCTATTGCAGGCTGGAAGATCAGTCCGGAAAAGTTTGACTTTTCGGGTAAAGAGAAAGGTGATGAATGGACGGTGGCCTTTAGTGTAAGTCCAACCGACCGGCATCCAGGAACTGTCATTTTAGAGGCAGTAGCAACTGTTAATGGTAAACCTTTTTCACTGGGCATTCAGCATATTAAATATGATCATATCCCCAATATTACCTTGTTCCCGCCGGCCCAGGCAAAACTGATAGATCTTAACCTGAAAATAGCCGGTAAAAAAATCGGCTACATTGAAGGCGCCGGCGATCTTGTGCCCGAAGCATTAAGGCAGGTAGGTTATGATGTACATGAGCTTACTGAAAAAGAAATAATGAACGGCGATCTTTCCGGGTATGATGCCATAATTACCGGTGTGCGCGCCTATAACGTAAATGATCGCCTTGCTGTTGAACAACCAAAGCTGCTGGAATATGTGAAAAATGGCGGCAACCTGGTGGTGCAGTATAATAACAACAACGGACTGGTAACCAAACAAATTGGCCCGTATCCGTTTAAACCCGTAAACCAGCGGGTTACCGATGAAAATGCAAAGATCACCATTTTAGACAAGCAAAACCCCATAGTAAGTTATCCAAACACAATAACACAGGATGATTTTAACGGATGGGTGCAAGAGCGCGGCTTATATTTTGTGGGTGATATTGACGCTAATTATAAACAGGTATTGCAGATGAACGACCCCGGCGAAACGCCTAATAACGGCGCGCTGATAACCGGCAATTATGGCGAAGGAAGGTTTGTTTATACCTCACTGGCGTTTTTCAGGCAGCTGCCTGCGGGCGTACCGGGCGCATACAAGCTGTTTATTAATTTGCTGAGCAAGCCAAAAACACAGGCGATACCGTAGGGCTAAGGTTAGCGTTTAAGTTAAGAGAACGTTGGCTATACCTAACCACATAACAACGTTCAGGAGCCCCACCTAAACGGCACAGCCCTCATGAACGCCTATTAAAAATGAACAACGGTGAATAATCCTCCCCGGCAGGCTACCGTGTACCCACATCTATAAAACAACCATCAGGACAATCTGCCCCCATCGGGGGCTACCACTTTGTAGAAAAATAAACGCTTGATTTTGTGCCTCGTAGAGGTTACCCTTCTACATCAATGCCTGTTTACCTTGCTGGCCGAGGGCAGCACCTAACGGAGCTGTTATCTGCTTATTCGATATTTCTACAAAGCGGTAGCGCCTAAGGCGCATAAAGACTTGTGGGCATACGGTAGCCCGGTTGGGAGGACTTAAAAAAATAAACGCGGGCGAAGCTAAAGTCTCCCCTACCGGTCCGAAGGACTCCGAACTCCTTCGGAGGGGAGATTTGAGGGGGCTACCAAGCGTTTGAGGAGACCAGCGTGTATGTTTCCCCTTAAGTTAACGTTCGATATAAAGGTTGGCAGTATAGTTCTTGATTATCAGATACTTACATCTATTTAACCCTTAATGAAATGCAAAACTTCTGATAATCAGTATGTTCCACTTTGTTCCGGGTGTTCCGCTTGCAAAAATGGAACGCTTTGCCGGCTTGGATACACAAGCTTGCGCTTCACCTCAGCTAAAGCTACGGCTGCACGCGGTTGGAGAAGGGTTTAGGGTGAGGTGACCGTTTGCTTATATCGAACGTTAACTTAATGACATTGGGCTAAAATACGCCCCTGACCAATACACATGGTGTAATCTAATCTCAAAAACAATTAACAATTACCCTATTGCTATCCATCATTTAATCAGCTATTTTTGCCCCATAACAAACAACGTATTATGACACATCACGAAGAAGAAGAAAAAAGTTACGATTACATATATTACCTTGTTGGCTTGCTTAGCGGCCTTTTTACAGGAATTGTTATTGATACGAGCTTTATATTGATCCCTATTTTAGGAATTGTAGGCTTATTGTTTGCCGGCTTCTTCCTAAATGTTTTTGTTAGAGGCCGTGGCAAAGCCTGATCCTGAACTGCCATCATTTATACATAGCTGGAACCAGTTTTACGGCATTGTGGCCGGCTGGCTGGTTCTGTTAATTTTTGTTTTCTGGCTCATTACCATCTTTTTTGAATGAGCTTAACCGACTGGATCGTTCTTGGTGTTACACTGCTTACCATTGTAATATATGGGGTATGGAAAAGCGGCGCTAACAAAAATATCGACCAGTACCTTATGGGCGGCCGCTCATTGCCGTGGTATCATGTTGGCCTTTCGGTAATGGCCACACAGGCCAGCGCCATTACTTTTTTATCTGCACCCGGTCAGGCTTATTCAGACGGGATGCGCTTCGTACAATTTTACCTTGGCTTGCCGCTGGCCATGATAGTGCTTTGCGTTACGTTCGTCCCTATTTTTCACAAGCTTAAAGTTTATACAGCCTACGAGTTTCTTGACAACCGGTTCGATCTGAAAACCCGGGCGCTTACTTCTTTTCTGTTTTTGATCCAGCGTGGCCTCTCAACAGGAATCACTATTTATGCACCATCCATTATTTTATCAACTATACTTAATATCAATACGGTTTATACAACGCTGTTTATTGGCGGACTGGTAATATTTTATACGGTTTACGGGGGCACCAAAGCGGTATCATATACCCAGCTGCTACAAATGAGCATTATATTTTTAGGGATGTTTTTTGCAGGCGCAATGGTAGTACACCTGCTGCCCGAACGTGTTGGTTTTGTAAAAGCAATTAAGCTTGCCGGCAAACTAGGCCGCATGAATGTAATAGATTGGAAGTTTGACCCGAATAACCGCTATAACGTGTGGAGCGGCCTTATTGGCGGGTTCTTTTTACAGCTTTCTTATTTCGGTACAGACCAAAGCCAGGTTGGCCGTTACTTAACCGGCAGCTCTATAGGGCAGAGCCGCATGGGGCTCATCATGAATGGCCTGCTCAAGATCCCTATGCAGTTTTTAATTTTATTGATCGGCATCCTGGTTTTTGCATTTTATCAGTTTAACCGCCCGCCAATGTTTTTTAACCGCTACGAGGTTGAGCAGGTAAAGAAAAGCAATTATGCTGGCCAGTATAACCAGCTAGAAGATAAATACACTGCGGTTTTTGACCAACGTAAAAGCAAAGCTGAAGAGTTGGCAAATGCTTTGGATACTAAGGACAAGGCGCAAATAGACAAAGCGCAGCAAGCTTTAAAGCTTGCTGACAAAACGTCAGGCGAGATCCGCAAGGAAGCTATTGCTGTGATGAAAAGGAATAATGAGAAGGCCAATGGGGATGATACCAATTATGTGTTCCTCAACTTTGTTACCCATTACCTACCCCGTGGATTAATTGGCTTACTGGTAGCTATCGTCTTCCTGGCCTCAATGGGTTCAACGGCAAGCGCGTTGAATTCGCTGGCATCAACCAGCGTGGTTGATATTTATAAACGTATTATTAACCCTGGCGCAAGTGATAAAAACTATTTAAATGCATCAAGAATAGCCACAATATTTTGGGGTGTTGTATGCGTGTTAATGGCGCTTTATGCCAGCAAGGTTGGTAATTTGCTCGAGTATGTAAATAAACTAGGGTCGTATATTTACGGCACTATATTGGGTGTATTTGTGGTAGCCTTTTATTTGAAAAACATAAAGGGTAATGCTGTTTTTATAGCCGCGATTATTACCGAAATATTGATATGCGCCCTGGGATACTTTGAGCTGGTAGCTTATTTATGGCTAAACGCGATAGGGTGTATTTTGGTGATTGTGATAGCAGCAGCGATTAATCCGTTAATGCCTGATAAACGCGCTATTTTGTCTGAGCCATGATTTTTGGGATTTTAGGATTACCTGATCCATTGATCCATGCGGGCAATCAAGAAATCCTAAAATCCTTTAATCATAGTTCAAAATCCGAAATCGAACATCCGAAATCAAATCAGCTCTTAGCCTGGTCAATTACTGCCTGGTTCAGCCTCACATACTCATCATCATTGCTTGCTTTTGCAAGATCAACACCTTCCTGGGCAGCTTTAATAGCGGCTTCTTTGTCGCCCATTTTAAGGCGGATGCGGGCCTCCCATAGTTTATACCATGGCCCCTTGGGCTCAATTTTTTCGGCCTCCAAAGCCCAGCCCAGCGCCTTTTTCATATCCTTATTATTTTCATAATAGTACTGTATGGCATTAAAGTAATACGGCTTGCGGTTGCCCTTCATCAACTCATCAATATTGGCTGTAATCTGGGCATCATCATCCGTATTTAGCTTGATAGCTACGGCTGTATGATCCCACACTAAATACAGGTCAGACGAGTGGGTGGTTTCATTGGCAAACTGGATAGTAAAACTTTCGCGCTTTTCAGCAAGATAAAGAGGTTTTACCTTAAAGCGTAAAAGGTCATCCGCTTCTTTATAGCTATAAGCTCCCCATTGTTTAGCCGTTTTATTTAATATAATTGTCCATTCATTTTTTTCGGGGATGCTGAATAATGCATACGTTCCGGCAGGTACGCTGTGCCCTTCAATAATTACATTTTCGGTAAATGTTATAGTGGTAGCGGCGTTAGCGCCTGTACGCCAAACTTGCCCATACGGATTGATCCCGCCAAAAATCATCCTGCCCTTAACAGCCGGCCTTGAGTAGGTAATGGTAATTTTACCCAGGCCAAAATCCTGTATAATAGTTTGTGTAGGGCTTGCTTCGGGGATACGCGGCGCTTGTGCATTGCTTTTAAAACAGATCCCTGCTAATAGTATAGCAAGTACATACAGGTAACACTTTTTCATATTTGTAAATTTATATTGTTGTAAGAGTTAATAAGAGCCAAAAATCAAGAGCCAGGAACCAGGAGGATAGGGGTTAGTAAAGATCCGTCCATTAAAAACAAAGTTAAATAAAGTGCTTTAACTTAAAACAGAACATTAACAGATTGCAGATCTTTTTTTTCCTGGTTCTTATACCTTAAATCTATTAACATTATCAGACTGGAAATTATTGCAAAAGTAAAGTGTATAAAGTATAAAAAATAAAAGCCCCCTGCACTTGCTGCGGGGGACTTTCAACCTAAACCTTATCACAATTGAACTGGCGAGTGCCAGTCCGTATTGTATTTATCAATTACTATACCAACAATGGCTAATTAATTTTTTTATGACAATTTAACGAAATATAAACATAGCCGTTAAACAGTAAATCCTACAGATTTAAACAAGTGTATACAACAGTAAATAAATTGTTGTTTTTTACGGACACTAATTAGCCTGTCTGGAAATATTTTTTCGGCGCAGATAAGTATCGAACAGAAAAAGGGCCAGCACCACGTCAAAAAACATAAAGCCTTCAACAAGTGGTTTTGAGATGTGTGAGCTCACATCGGGCACCTTAAAATTGACAGGTACTTTGGCGGCAAGATCTGGCATGCCCTGACCCGACCAATCCATATTGCTTAAAGCGTATATTAAAAACCCGGTTAAGCTTATCACAAAAAATAAAGCTATTCCTAATATTATGCGTTTATTAATAGCCGCTTTAAGCGGCACCTGCGCCTGTTCTGTACGGATGGCCTCAATTACGTTGTAAGTAAAAGCCATTGACGGCTCCTCAAGTTCAATAGTTTCAAACTCCTTATTAAGGATAAGCAGTTCCTGGTATTTTAGCCTGTATGCCTCATCACTAGCTATAAGCGTGCTGATGACGCTTTGCTCATCCGGTGTGCAATTGCCATCAATATAGTTCCAAAGTGTTTCTTCTATGTTATTCATATCAGTTCTTTAGCTTCATGTTTTAAATTACGCTCCAGCTTTTCCTTTAAACGCTGACGTGCTCTGAATAATTTTACTTTAACCGTGTTTGCTTCCATTCCAAGCGCCTGTCCGATTTCCTCCAACGATTGCTCGCCTTTGTAAAACAGGGTTATTATGGTTGCATCATCCGGCAAAAGTTGTTCTATAGCCTGGTTCAGGTAAAACGACCTCGACTTATTCTCCGCATTATTAACGTCGTATGCGGATGATTGGTTTTCTACCTGTATATAAGTGTTTTCGTCATCTATTGAATCGGTATCCACTCTTTTCTTTCGTAAAAATGTCATGGCGGTAGTATATACAATACTATAAAGCCATGTGCTGAATTTTGATTGCCTTTGAAAGGATGCCAGCGAACGATACGCCTTTATAAAGCAATCCTGCGCAATTTCCTCTGCATCTT
This sequence comes from Mucilaginibacter sp., assembly GCA_028287925.1. GTDB lineage: Bacteria > Bacteroidota > Bacteroidia > Sphingobacteriales > Sphingobacteriaceae > Mucilaginibacter. Next base: position 17,727 of record JAQBOS010000547.1, read on the forward strand.
CTCTTCCTTTTGCAAAACGCATAGCCAGCGTAAACACAAAGCGCTGATGCCGTTTAACCAAATCGGCATATGCTGCCTGGTTTCCCGCCAGTACCTGGTCTATCAACTCTATATCTGAAAGCTTGCTCTGCATCTACTATAGCTCTCTGACGATGTGTTTTTGATGGAGGTTACACCCTTTTGTAAAATTAGTTATTAGTTGCAGTATTAAGTAGCAGTTACGGTTTTATTATATGATAGAAGTTCAGGTAGAAACATTAGGAGAGTTGGAAAGATTCGTTGTCCCTTACAGTAAGAGCCTTCGGCTCGATACATCTTGTAACAACGGGTTTCAACCCGTTGAGAACTCATATCACACGTACGGAGTGCCGTCGGCACGATACATATCGATTTTAGGAAGTATTTATCATTTTATATAGATTTATATGGGCCGAACCTATGGTTCTTTTTATCTGCTTTTTATAGCCAACGGATTTTAATCTGTTGTTACAATATCGGTCGAGGCTACGCCTCTGGAAATTCTTTTTTGGCATTGTGGCAATGAAAATGAAGGATTATAAAACTTTCGAACATTCGTATAGCAACATGTTTTCTATTGCAGCTTAAAGTAAATTCCTTCACACCTTAAATATTAATCTAATATCAGTGCCACTGCTACTTTTACTTTTACTTTTACTTTTACTGCCCACCGCAAACCGGTACCCGCAAACTTTTTTTCATAAGACTGTAACCTCCATCAAAATCATGTGGTCATAGCATCCAAATACACCACAATGGTGCTTAAAACAAAAAATATTTATTAACTTTTAAAAAATTAAATATCATGGAAGATCACGCAAAAGAACTGGCGATAATGGTGGCAATTATAGTACCACTGGCTTTGTTCGCAATGGTTTTTGGCATTGTTTACCTTGCCAAACGGGAAAGAATGGCAATGATTGAACGCGGAATGGACCCGCGCCGGTACAAACCACAATCTGCTCCCTTTCAAACCTTAAAATGGGGTTTACTATTGATAGGCGCAGGCGCAGGCTTGTTTTTCGCTTATCTGTTAGATAACACTGCATTTAAACACCTGCATGACGAGTATAACGATGGAGGTAACGTTGCTATTTACTTCTCCCTGATTGCCATATTCGGCGGCGCAGGCTTATTTATGTCCTACCTTATCGAGAAGAAAGAAGCGGATAAAGGGGATAAAGATAAGTTGGGAGAATAAGAATCAGGTTGATTGATTTAAGTCCGAAAGATGTAAAGGCGGTTATATTAAAAACTTAATCAATCCAATCTAACTCAATCAACCTAATCAACTACAAATATCTCTCCTTCAAAATCTTCATATGATGCAGCTCATGCCCTGCTATCATATAAGCATAAGCTCTCACAGAAAACGGACTGCCGCTGGCAATCCCTTTCTGCGTTGATTGCAGTTCTGTTAAAGAACGAAAAAGATACAGGCTTGATTCACGCACGGTTTTTAGTTCATTTGCAAGGTCTTCAAGCGGGCGGCTGTTAAAGGTCGCCTGCTCCATGTAAACATCCTGGTCAAAACCCGGCAGGGTGATAGACTCGCGAGAGAAAACAAGCGCACGATAAGCGAAAACTCTTTCTGTATCGGCCATATGGCCAATAACTTGTTTAATGGTCCATTTACCGTCGGCATAGGCGTATAACGCTTTATCAGCGCTTAAATTTGTAAATAGGTTATAGCTTTCTTCCTTTTGACGTTCCAGAATCTCAATTATCGGCTCATTGCCTATAAGGTTTACATACCTGCCGGCATACTCAGAATACTCATCTGGATTTGGTCTGTTTATCATATCGTGTGTTTTTTAATACAATCCTAAAAGTTGTGCCCTTCCCTATTTCCGAATCTTTTACAAAGATCTGCCCGTTGTGGTAGTTTTCTATCATTCGTTTGGTTAGCGACAGGCCCAGCCCCCAGCCCCTTTTACGCGTAGTATAGCCCGGTTGAAAAACGGTATCAAATTTTGAGCGCGGGATTCCCTTACCTGTATCTGATACATCAATAAACACCTGTTTTTTTATTTTATTTCCTGATATTTCAACACGTATTAACCCCTTACCTTCAATTGCGTTTACTGCATTTTTCAGCAGGTTTTCTAAAACCCAGTCAAACAACGGCACATTTAGTCCGGCCATTAAATGAGGGTTGCCGGTTAGCTCAAAGCTTATGTTTTTGCTCACTCTAACTCTAAAGTAATCGACAAAATCTTTAACCACCTCGTAAACCTTGTGTTCCTCAAGCTTTGGCGTTGATCCTATTTTTGAAAAGCGGTCGGCAACAATTTCCAGCCGTTTAACATCGTTTTCCATTTCGGCAATTAATGAGTCGTCTCCGGCGCTATATTTCTCTTTCATCAGCTCTATCCAGGCCATTAATGACGAAATAGGCGTACCCAACTGATGTGCTGTTTCTTTGGCAAGCCCTACCCAAACCTGGTTTTGTTCTGATTTACGCGAAGAGCTAAAGGCTGTATAAGCCAATAATAAAAATATGGCGATTACCGAAAGCTGGATATATGGGAAAAATTTCAATTGGGTAAGTAACGCTGAATCTTTATAGTAAACCAACCATTTTTCGCCGTAAACCTTTAGCCCTATGGGGGTATGCTGATCCTGCATATAGGCCAGCTCCCGCTTAAAATATGCGGGATCGTAGGTTAGTGATTTATTACTTTCCGCTTCAACCTTTATAAATGTTTTAGTGGGGTCAAGTCCTTTTTTATACTTAAAGTCGCCTTTTTCATCAATAACAATTGCCGGTACGGTAAGGCTATCGCGTACAGCAAAAACATAATTTAAAAAATCATTATCGTCCGAAGTTGCCAGCTGTTTCATGCTTAACGCCCACACCTCGGCCCGTGTGCGCTCTGATTTGGCAATGTTGCGTACAAGGTAGCTTGTATATAATAATGACCCGCTGGCAATAATCACCGCAAAGGTGAGTAGTGAGTATTTCCAGCGTTTTTTTTGTTGATATGGATTCATGGGTGTGGTCCGAAAGCCGGGAAGTCTGAAATTCCAAAAGATGGAACGCCAGGAACACAGCTTTCTTATATCGGCCCAAAATACGTATTTAGTCCGAAAGCCGGAAAAGTCATTAAAGTACGGAAGAGGAAATGTGCCGAATCAGCATTTTGACAAATAGGGATGAGCTTAAAACGCGGAAGATTTTAAACCCATCTCCATTTTTCTATAGAATTTTTAATAAAACTTAGGCAGCGGGTTCAGTTTCACACTCTGCCTCTGGTGCCAGTATGGGTAAATCGGGTCTACCTCACTTGCGGCGTCCAGCTTTTTAACCTGGTCGGTAGTAAGGTTCCAGCCTACGGCGTCAAGGTTTTGTTTTAGCTGCTCTTCATTGCGGGCGCCAATAATAATATTGGCAACAGTTGGCCTTTGCAGTACCCAGTTAAGCGCTACCTGTGCTACTGATTTATTAGTTTCTTCGGCTACTTCAGCCAAAGTATCAACAATATTAAACAAATGTTCATAATCAGTTGCGGGGCCATGACTGCCACCCTGCTGTGTCCGGTTATCTTTAGGAATAGGCTGTCCCCTGCGGAACTTTCCACCTAACTGCCCTGATGCAAGCGGGCTCCATACTATCGTACTAACCTTTTGATCTATTCCGGCGGGCATCAGCTCCCATTCAAACTCCCGGTTAAGTAACGAGTAATAGGCCTGGTGCGCAATATATCGCGACCAGCCATAACGCTCAGATACCGACAGCGATTTCATCAAATGCCAGCCTGAAAAATTTGAGCAGGCAATATAACGGATCTTGCCACTGCTTACCAGGTCATCCAAAGCACGTAAAGTTTCTTCAACGGGTGTATTACCATCAAAGCCGTGCATGTGGTAAATATCAACATGATCAGTATTTAAACGGCGTAAGCTGTCTTCTAATGATTTTATCAAATGAAAACGTGATGATCCGAAATCATTTGGCCCATCGCCCATGGTAAAGGCTGCCTTGGTTGATATCAGTACCTGGTTGCGTAAACCTTCCAATGCTTTTCCTAATATTTCTTCAGACAAGCCGCGTGAATATACATTGGCCGTGTCAAAAAAATTAACCCCGGCATCAATACACAGGTTAACCATGCGTTTGGCCTCATCAAGCTGGGTATCGCCCCAGGCTTTAAAAAATTCATTGCCGCCGCCAAAAGTAGCCGTTCCGAAACTGAGTACCGGCACCTGTAATCCTGATGCCCCTAATTGTCTGTATTCCATTATTGATGTTGTGGTTTAATGTGATATTCAAAGGTAACGGCAATCGCATCAAATCTTTGTCAGAGAAGTTTCAGGAAAAGTACGCATGTCCGGAAGCAGTTGTATTTCCTCTGGGATGGAGCACTGCGATAGTATAAGGCAAAGCGGTAACCTCGTCCCCTAAATTCAAAAAAACCGACGCTTCACCCAAAAAATCTGCACATTTGCATATCCGCACAATTGCACATCAAAAAAATGTCATTATCCGATTTTTTTTCACCTATCGATCACAAAAAGATCATCCCCGCAAAAGGATATTATACCAGTCAGCTAGGCAGTAAGATCGAATATTATGCTGTTGATTTTCCTTCTATGGAAGATAAAACAGACATCGCCATTATTGGCGTGCAGGAAGACAGGAACGCCGTAAACAATTCCGGCTGTGCGTTAGCACCTGATTATGTGCGTGAAAAACTGTACCGGCTAAACGAGGGCAACTACAACACAAAGATCGTCGACCTTGGGAATATCCGCCGGGGAGCTACAGTTACCGATACTTATATCGCCCTTAAAACCGTAGTGAGCGAGCTGGTTAAAAAAGATATCATCCCCGTTATAATTGGCGGCGGGCAAGACCTTACCTATGCCCAATACCTGGCTTATGAAGACCTGGAGCAAAAAGTTGACCTGGTGATCGTTGATTCGCATTTTGATCTGGATGATGACGACAACACCTCGGAAGGGATCGAAACCACTTCAGAATCATATCTCAACAAAATATTTTTGCATGAACCTAATTACCTCTTTAATTACAGCAACCTGGGTTACCAAACTTATTTTGCCAGCCAGGATAGCCTTAGGGTAATGGAAAAGCTTTATTTTGATGTGCATCGCCTGGGCGAGCTGAGCGGCAATGTTGCCGTTGCCGAGCCAATTATCCGCAATGCCAGTATGATCAGCTTTGATATGGGCGCCATCAGATCATCAGATGCTGTGGGAAATGCCAATGCAAGCCCTAATGGTTTTTATGGAGAGGAAGCCTGCCAGGTAGCGCGTTATGCCGGCTTTAATGATAAGCTGAGCTCTATTGGCTTTTATGAGTTTAACCCGGCTTATGATAATAACGGGCAAACCGCCACACTGCTTGCCCAAATGATCTGGTATTTTATGGATGGTGTTTATAACCGCAAGCGCGATTTTCCGCTTAATCCCAAATCGCAATACCTGATCTATAAAACCAGCTTAAAGCATGATGAGCATGAAGTAGTATTTGTAAAAAGCAAAAAATCCGACCGTTGGTGGATGCAGGTACCCTACCCTGCAGGCGGTTCAAAAAATGAGCGTTTTCATCTCGTTCCCTGCCAATATGACGATTACAAGACCGCAGTCTCCGGCGAAATGCCTGATCTTTGGTGGCGCACTTATCAAAAATTAAACTGATCTGCATAATTCAAACCCAATTTTAACGTTATCACAGCTTACACGCTGATAAACAGATGAAGAAAATAGTTCTTTTTATAATAACGCTGTTACCTTTTATGGCAATGGCACAAACCCCGGAAACCTTTTTAATAAAAAGTAAAATAGGCAATTTGAGTGCCCCTTCAAGGGCATACCTTATATACAAAGTTGGCGCTAACCAGGTAATAGATTCGGCAATTATAACTGCCGGTAATTTTGAGTTTAGCGGCCAGATCATGAACCCCTCCAACGCCGTTTTGGTTGTTGATCATAAGGGCATAGGTTTTGAAAGGCTTGACAGCACTGCCGATATTTTGAATTTTTATATTGATAAGGGCGAATTTTCATTGAACAGCCCTGACTCTGTCTCAAAGGCGCAGATAACGGGTTCGAAAATAAATGACGACGACAAAAAGCTAAAAGCGCAATTAAACCCGATAAAGGATAAAGCCCAAAAACTGACAGCCGACAAAAAGGCTGCCACAGGCGCACAAAATACCCCTGAATTCAGGAGTGCCTTACAGGGGAAGTACAAAGCTTTACAGGCAGAACAAAAAACCATTATTAAAAAGTTCATCCTGGGTAACCCGGATAGTTTCCTGAGCCTGATGGCTTTATATACGGTAGATGGCCCATCACCTGATCCGTTTGAGCTTGATACGCTTTATAATTCACTATCACCAGGTTTAAAAAGTACAGAAACGGCAAAGATCTTTAAAAGCTCGCTCGAAACATTAAAGCACACCGCCCCGGGTACCATGGCGCCCGATTTTACACAAGCCGATGTAAATGGGGTTCCGGTTAAGCTCTCTTCTTTCAGGGGTAAATACGTTCTGATTGATTTTTGGGCATCATGGTGTGGCCCATGCCGGGAGGAAAACCCGAATGTGGTAAAAGCTTTCAATAAGTATAAAGAAAAAAACTTTACTGTACTTGGCGTATCGCTTGATAAGCAAAGTGGCAGGGCCGATTGGCTTGCCGCCATAAAAAATGATGGCTTAAACTGGACACAGGTTTCGGATCTTAAATTTTGGAACAATGAGGCCGCCGCTTTATATTATGTATCATCTATCCCTGCAAACTTTTTGATTGACCCCAAGGGTAAAATAATAGCCAAAGATTTGCGTGGCGATGATTTGGATAATAAGCTGAAAGAGGTGTTGGGGAAATAAAATAAACGTATCTTAATTCCGAATTACGCAGGGTGCTACCCTGCGTGCCCTCCCGTGGATTCATTTTTTGACATCTCCCTGCATAAATCACAAATAATATTTTTTAAGTTTACTGTTCCAATTTAAAGAGTAACTGATGAAAAAGATTGTTTTAATGGCACTGGCAAGCCTGCCGGCACTTGCTTTTGCACAAACGGGTAAATATACCGTGCAAGGCACTATAGGCACACTGAACGCTCCGGCTAAAATATACCTGCAATTTCGCCTGGCCGGCAAAACAAGTACCGATTCGGTGGTACTTAAGGACGGCAAGTTTCAATTTACCGGTAATGTGGGTACTACGCCGGTAATAGCATACCTGGAGCTTAACCAAAAAGGAACAGGCCCCGGTTATAAGGATTATAAAGGAATATACCTTGAAAACGGAACCATTAATGTAACCAGTAAAGATACCCTGGCAAGTGCAACGGTTGACGGTACTAAAACAAACCGGGAAGATGCGCTCTATACGATTGCCCACAAACCTGTTGACGATGCTTATGCCGCGCTGGAAGCAAAGCGGAAGGCTGCTTCAGATGATGTAAAAAAATCAGATGCATTTATTAAAGAAAATTCCAAAGCCGAAAAAGCAATTGATGCTCAGGATGTCCAAATAAATAAAAAATTTATACAAGACAATCCGGACTCTTTTATCAGCCTTAATGCGTTGGAAAGCTATGCTTACGGTGCTGATTATGTTGATATCGCTCCTTTATTTAACGGCTTATCACCGGCAATAAAAGCATCAGAATCAGGAAAGCAATTTGCTGAAAGACTCCCTAAACTAAAAGCCGTTGCCCTTGGTGCAACAGCGCCCGAGTTTGCCGAGGCTGATACAGCAGGCAAAATGGTTAGCCTTTCATCATTCAGAGGGAAATATGTTTTGATTGATTTTTGGGCGTCGTGGTGCGGCCCTTGCCGCCAGGAAAACCCAAATGTGGTAAAAGCATTCAATCATTATAAGGGTCAAAAATTCACCATCGTAGGCGTATCGTTAGATAGGCCGGGAGCAAAAGATAAATGGTTAAAGGCGATCCATAAGGACGGCTTAGCCTGGACACAGTTATCGGACCTTAAATTCTGGGACAGCAAAACAGCTGGATTATACGCAGTGAGAGGGATCCCGCAAAACTTTTTGCTTGACCCTGACGGAAAGATAATTGGTAAAAACCTTAGAGGTGAAGACCTTGAAAACAAATTAGAAGAGATTTTTGGAAAGATCTGAGTAGTCCGAAAGTCGGAAAAGACGGGAAGTCCGGAAGAAAGCGTTTAGAGCTTTACCTTCCGGGCTTTTTTGTTTACTCTGGATCAGGAATATGATTCGCTGTTTATAAAAATAGATTATAAAACAAAAGCCCCCGTTTCCGGAGGCTTTACAAATATCCCTGTTAACCTCAGCCTTCAGGGGCTGAGGTTAGTGTTGTGTCAGATATGAATTGACATTTAGTCTCACTAACCAGAAAAGAATAAAATTCACTTACGACTAAAAACTATTGACTTAACCTTAGCTCTTCACTCTTTCCACATACGATCCGGAAGCGGTATCAACCTTTACTTTATCGCCAATATTTATAAATAATGGAACCTTAATTTCAGCACCGGTTTCAACAGTAGCGTTTTTTAAGGCACCGGTTGAGGTATCACCTTTAACAGCAGGTTCGGTATAAGTAATCTCCAACTCGGCAGATCCGGGGATCGATCCCATAATAGGTTCATCACTCTCAAAGGCTACAATTACATTCATGCCTTCTTTTAAAAACTTAACAGCCGGCCCAAACAAAGCTTTTGGCACATTATGCTGATCAAAGGTGGTATTATCCATTACAACCAGCGAGCCGCCATCTTCATATAAATATTGATAATCGTTGGTTTCAACGCGCGCTATGGTCACATCCTCATCCGTACGGAAACGATATTCAACCAATTTACCCGATTTTACATTGCGCATACGCGCCTGGTAAAAAGCGCGTAAGTTGCCTGGTGTGCGATGCAAAAATTCTTCTACCTGTAACAATTCACCATTAAAGCGAATGATATTGCCATTTTTAATTTCAGATGCTTTTGACATAACAATATAATTGAGGCGCAAACTTATGGAGTTAAAGGCAAAGAAACAAGAGGATGGTGCGCTTCCGTTTCCGCAGAGTATCGCAGAGCGGACCCTGTGTGGCATAGAGCCTTTTCGGAGCAATATCCCGGCGGATAACCCGGGTTTATTCATTGCAATAAGTTTCTATTCACCAAAAACATTGCGCAGGGTCGTCGATGACAGACCCTGCGGAGACAGGAATCACTTTTCATTGACCGTTTCCGCAGGGTCTCGCAGAGCGGACCCTGCGTTGTATAGAGCCTTTTCGGAGGAATATCCCGGCGGATAACCAGGGTTTATCCATTGCAATAAGTTTTTACTCACCAAAAACATTGCGCAGGGTTGAAAGGAAACTAAAATTATTGAAGATGAAAAAGTCAAACGGCTTGAAAACAGGGCATTCAAAGAATGCAATTGAGATACCGAAAGATTATAT
>JAQBOS010000558.1 GCA_028287925.1 Mucilaginibacter sp.
TCAGCAGGACGTTTACCTGTGGCGGGATGGGGCCAAACCTGTCATGCAGTTGCTGCTGAAAGGCTTGTAGCGTTGTTTCGTTTTCCAACTTTGAAAGCTCGGTGTATAAGTTATAGCGTTCAGCAATGCTGGTCACATATTCATCCGGGATCAGGATCTCCTGGTCGGTATCTATCTGGGTGAAGGAGATGAAAGGTCTTGGCTTATCATCTGGGAAGACCCCCTTAAATTCGTCTTCCTTCAATTCCTGGATGGCTTCATCCAGGATCTTATGATACATCTCGAAGCCTATCTCGGCGATAAAACCGCTTTGCTCGGCGCCAAGCAGGTTCCCGCTGCCGCGGATGTCAAGATCGCGCATGGCAACGTTAAAGCCGCTGCCCAGGTCGCTGAACTCTTCAATAGCGCTTAGTCGCTTCCGAGCCTCGCTGGTAAGGGTTGATAATGGCGGGCTCAGCAAATAACAATATGCTTTTTTATTGCTCCGCCCAACCCGGCCGCGCATCTGGTGCAGATCGCTCAACCCGAACATATGGGCGTAATTGATAATGATGGTATTGGCATTGGGGATGTCCAAACCAGCCTCAATAATGGTAGTGGCCACCAGTACATCATACTCGTGGTTCACAAACTTCAGCATCACGTCTTCCAAGGCATCGCCCTCCAGCTGTCCGTGTGCTATGCCTATCCTTGCCTTTGGTACCAGCTTGTGGATCATCCCGCCAAGCTGCGGCAGGTCGGCAACGCGGTTATGGATAAAGAAGATCTGCCCCCCACGGTCAATCTCGTGTTCAACAGCTTCTTTTATCAGTGTATCATTAAAAACATGCAGCTCTGTAACCACCGGTTGCCTGTTTGGCGGCGGGGTTGAGATAATGGAAAGATCCCTTGCGCCCATCAGCGAAAAGTGCAGGGTCCGCGGAATTGGCGTGGCTGTAAGCGTAAGCGTATCCACATTGGCGCGCATTTGTTTCAGCTTCTCTTTGGTTGATACGCCGAATTTTTGCTCCTCGTCAATGATCATCAGCCCAAGGTCCTTAAACTTCACGTCCTTGCTTACCAGGCGATGGGTGCCGATGATGATATCAACCTTACCCTCTTTAAGTTTTTCCAGGGTTTCTTTGATCTGCCTGCTGCTTTTAAAGCGGTTCACATAATCAATATTGGCGGGGAAGCCTTTCAGCCTGTCGGAGAAGGTTTTGTAGTGCTGTGCCGCTAAAATGGTGGTAGGTACCAAAATGGCAACCTGCTTGCTATCGGCAACGGCTTTAAACGCTGCGCGGATGGCAACCTCTGTTTTGCCAAAACCTACATCGCCGCAAATAAGGCGGTCCATAGGATGCGGCGATTCCATATCTTTTTTAAAGTCGCTGGTTGCTTTTTCCTGGTCGGGCGTATCCTCGTAAATAAAAGAGGCTTCCAGCTCCGTTTGCAGATAACTATCCGGGCTGAATGCATTACCCACCTGCGTTTTCCTGATGGCATAAAGCTTGATCAGGTCGCGGGCGATGTCTTTAACTTTTTTTTTTGTGGTTTTCTTCAGCTTTTCCCAGGTATCGGTACCAAGCTTGTTCATCCGTGGAACTGCACCCTCTTTACCGCTGTATTTACTGATGCGGTTCAGCGAGTTTATGTTTACATACAGCAGATCATTATCCGCATAAACCAGGCGGATCATCTCCTGCATTTTGCCGTTCACCTCAACCTTTTCAAGCCCGGCATATTTGCCAATGCCATGATCAATATGGGTTACATAATCACCGGCCTTTAGCTCGCGCAATTCTTTTAGGGTGATAGCCTGCGAACGCTGATAACCTTTTTTTAGCTTGTATTTATAATAACGGTCAAAAATCTGGTGATCGGTATAACAGGCCAGTTTCTGTTCCCTGTCAACAAACCCTTCGCGGATGGAGATGCTGATCGGCGTAAACTTAACGGTTTTATCCAGGTCATCCAGTATGGCATAAAGCCGCTCAACCTGCCGGGCGGAATCGGTAAGGATAAAGTTCTCTATCTTCTCCGCCTCGTTGGCTTTAAAATTATGGATCAGCAGGCTAAAATCTTTATTGAATGATGGCTGGGGGCGCATCTCAAAGTTAATTTTCAAATCAGTTTGATAAAAAAACTGTTTGCCAAACTCAACCAGCGGGAAATCATGCAGCTGGTCGGCTATCAGCTTTTCATCGGTAAAACTAAATTTGGGGTCTATCCAATCCTGGTTCTGGTTTTTTTCATCTGCAGAGAGCGCTTTCCAAAGTGCGGTTGCTTTTTTATAGCCGCTTTGAATAATATCCAGCGTAAACTGCACATCTTTTATCCAAACCTGCGTATCGGGCTCCACATATTCCAGCAATGAAATGTTGCTCTCCGTTAAAAACTTCGATTGTACGTTAGGCACAATGGTAATGCTCTTAACCTGCTCAACCGATAGCTGGCTCTCAATCTCGAACGTGCGGATAGACTCTATCAGGTCGCCAAAAAACTCAACCCGGTAAGGCAGCTCGTGCGAGAAGGAAAAGATATCAACTATGCCGCCACGAATAGAGAACTGGCCCGGCTCATATACAAAATCAACCCGGTCAAAATCATATTCCACCAAAAACTCGTTGATAAACTCAAGGCTCAGTTTATTGTTTACCGAAATTTCAAGCGTGTTTTTTTCCAGTGATGCCCGGTCAATTACCTTTTCGGCAAGGGCTTCGGGATAGGTAACTATCAGCTGCCCAAACTCCGATGAGTGGCTAAGCTCGTTCAATACTTCGGCACGGGCCAAAACATTGCTGCTGTCGGGCTGGGTAAATTCAAATGGTTTTCGGTATGATGAAGGGAAAAGTAAAACCTCCTTGCCGGTAAGGCTTTCCAGGTCGGCCTGGAAATAACCGGCTTCTTCACGGTCGGGCAGCACAAAAACCATGTGCTTATGCTGCAAAAAGTACAAAGCTACCGCAATGGCCGCATCACTCGATCCGACTAAACCTCGCAGCTGAGCTCTTGGGTTTTTTGAAGCATTAAGTGCTTGCGCCAATGCTGTTACCCGTTCATCAGCCTTGTATCTTTCTAAAATATCACGGATGTTCAAACTGCCGCAAATATACGCAAAAAAGGCTTTTTAATTTGGCCCCGGTAAAACATGAAAATTATCGCAAACAATATTGCAGTATAATTACTTTAATTAGTAAATTTATGTATGAATCAGAGATTAGAGGTCAGAGATCAGAGATTAGGTAACTACCTCTAATCTCCGGTCTCCGACCTCTCCAACAAACCAACCAAAACCATAAACTATGAAGAATGCAATTATTTCCGGCCTTTTTATTGGTGTTTTAAGCGGCACATGGATGTTTGTTATGCATGCGCTTGGCTATTCGCCGCAAAGCAGCACCCTTGCGCCCATTGAATATGTATCCGTATTTATCCCCCTCATAGTGTTATACTTTGGTGTACGCAGTTACCGAGCCCATGAATGCGGCGGACATATGGGCTTTTTAGAGGCCCTGATGCAATGCTTTAAGATTTTAATTGTCGGCGGTATCATAACAGTTGCTGCTTCAATAATTTTTATTGATGAGTTTGCCAAAGAAAGCAACCTTATGGATTTTTCGAGCCGTATTTTCGGCGCATTATTATTGGGGATCCTGTTTTCATTAGGCATCTCGGTATTGTTAACCACCAAACCCAATAAGGTTGATTAAAACAATATTTACCAAATACTTTGAGCTTGCTTTTTGGATAGCCGGCCTGGTATCGCTGGCACTAACCAATCCGGATAATCAATCACATTTTTCGTTATGCCCGCTAAAAATGCTGGGCATAACCTGGTGCCCCGGTTGCGGACTTGGGCATTCCATTTCTTTTTTATTTCATGGTGATATTAAAAGCTCCCTGCATGCCCACTGGCTGGGCATCCCGGCTTTGGTAGTTATCTTATACCGTATTTATGTTTTGGCAAAGATGAGGCTATTTCCAGCTTTTCACGGTAAAACATCTCCGGCAGAATAATAACATACAGATTTATTCTTTACCAGGGGATGCAACATGTCATCAAGTTAAAAGAACATTGGCTATAAACTAACCATATAGCAATGTACAATAGCCCCACCTAAATCTTCTCCGGTAGGCTACCGTGTACCCACATCTTTTATTTAAATTAATTATCAAGAAAGGTTGCTCCGGTAGGAGCAGAATATTGGTAGAAAAATAGAAAATAATAAATTTACGCTCCGTAGGTGCGAAACCTACTGGACTATTTTACCACGGATTTTCGTTAACCAACCAAAAGGAGGAATAGGTGTTGTACCTACTGCACAAAAAATATTTTTTTACATTTTTCTACCAATATTGAACCCCTCTGGGGTTTTATAAAAAGATGTGGGTACACGGTAGCCCGGTAGGGAGGACTTGAAAAAATAAACGCTGGCGAAGCTAAAGTCTCCCCAACCGGGGGAGATTTAGAGGGGGCTAAAAGGCTTATGGGGAGAATCACGTTTGTGATATCCCTTAACTTAATGACATGAGGGCTATGCCGTTTAGAGGGGGCTTCACCGCCCTAATCACCCATTTTGCCGACAACTTTAAATAATCAGCCAACTTTGCATTGCCAAAAATTTAATTCTATCTTAGTTTTATATCACAATAAAAAATCACTTTAAAAAATTAAGAAAATGGACATGTATCAAAATCCTCATATGGCGTTTCCGGGAATAACACCAGAGGAAATGGGTTTCTTACAACAGGGAACTGCCGACCTTGATGAAGAGCAGAAAAAATACTTTTATATGGTTTATTCCAGCAAAAGAAAAAACCCGCAGGACCTGTTATTATTTACGCTGCTGGGCTTTGTAGTTGTTGCCGGCGTTCAAAGGTTTGTTATAGGGCAGGTTGGCATGGGTCTTTTGTACCTGTTTACCGGTGGTTTTTGTTTGATAGGGACCATAGTTGACCTTATCAATAATAAAACCCTTGCAAACGATTTTAACAGGCAAATGGCATATGAAAGCTATCAAATGGCAAAAATGAGAAGCTAAAAAAGTTAATCCCTTTATAAAAGATTAAAACGGGTGTAAGCATTGGCAAAATTGCCAAAGAAAATATTACCTGCCGTTTTAATCTTTTTTTATGGAATTTAGCGTTAGGATAACAGGACCTTTCCACCATTTACAACATATAACGCCCACATTACCTATGCAAAACTTAAAGATGGCCACCGCCCAGTTTGAAAACAGCAGCGGAGATAAAGACTATAACTTATCCATAATTAAGCAGCTCTCGGCCCGCGCCGCTGCGCAGGGCGCCAATGTAATTGCTTTTCATGAATGTTCAATAACCGGGTACAGCTTTGCCCGGCACCTGAATAAAGCGCAGATGCTTGACCTGGCCGAGTTTATTCCGGATGGCCCCAGCATAAAAAAGCTGACCACTTTTGCCCGGGAGCTAAACATTACCATATTAGCCGGCCTGTTTGAAAAAGACTGGGACGATAAACTATATAAAGCATACGTTTGTGTTGATAAAAACGGCCTGGTGGCTAAATACCGCAAGCTGCACCCGTTCATCAACCCACACCTTACCCCCGGCGATCAGTATGTTATTTTTGATCTTTACGGATGGAAATGCAGTATGCTGATCTGCTATGATAACAATGTTATTGAAAATGTTCGGGCTGTAAAATTGCTTGGGGCTGATATTGTTTTTATGCCGCATGTTACCATGTGCACGCCATCAACCCGGCCAGGTGCCGGTTTTGTTGATGTTGAGCTCTGGAAAAACCGCGAAGCCGAGCCAACCCTTTTGCGCCAGGAATTTGACGGCCTTAAAGGACGGGCCTGGCTAATGAAATGGCTGCCTGCCCGTGCTTATGACAACGCTATTTATGCCGTTTTCTCAAATCCTATCGGGATGGATGATGACCAGGTAAAAAACGGCTGCTCCATGATCATTGATCCTTTTGGCGATATTATTGCCGAATGCCGCAGCTTTGATAACGAAATTGCAATAGCCACGCTCACCCCGCAAAAACTAACCGATGCCGGCGGTCACCGCTATATAAAAGCCCGAAGACCTGAATTATATGGTGATATTATTGCACGACACCATCAATCGGAGCAGAAGGTGGTGTGGATGAAGGATGAGTAAATTAATTATAATGCCCTCTTAAAGTATAGATTTTTATAATTTGTTTATTTTCCTGGAGTTGATGTATAATCCGGTGTTCCTGGTTAATTCGCCTTGACCATAGTCCGGATAAATTATATCTTAATGGTTCAGGCTTTCCTATGCCGTCAAATGGAGTTTCTTCTATTGAAGTAAGTAATTGCTGAATTTTCTTTTGAATAATCTTATTCCCTGATTTTTTTCCAGTACTCAATGTCTCTTTGAGCCTCATCAGAGTAGATTATTTCCATAGATCTTCAGTTTTTATAGCCTTAATTTTTCCAGCTTTAAAATCCTCTTCACTGCGCTTTATCTTTTCCACAAATTCAGGATTGTATGGAGACTTTTCCTCTTCAAAGCGTATTTTAAGGGCCTTCATAAAAGCTTTTAGGGCTGCTAGCTTTTCTTTATTTTCCGGATGTGCAATTAATGTTCCCATAATTCAAATTTACAATTTTATTTTTTCAATTTTAAGGTTGATTATTAAGTGCATTGATAATACGAATAGAGTTAGTTCAATTCAATTCGTGAAATTCGTATCAATTCGTGAAATTCGTGTCAATTATGAAATTATCCCAACTCACCACCTATCTCGAAAGCCTTGCCCCCCTGGCTTACCAGGAAGAATACGATAATGCCGGCCTGATAGTTGGCCAGCCGGAACAAGAGATCTACCAGGCGCTGATCTCGCTTGATTGTACCGAAGCGGTTGTTGATGAAGCCATCGCCACCAATTGCCAGGTAATAGTTTCGCATCACCCCATAGTTTTCCGCGGGTTAAAAAAGTTCAACGGCAAAACCTATGTGGAGCGCGTGGTTGAAAAAGCCATTCGCAATAACATTGCTATCTACGCCATTCATACCAACCTGGATAACATAATGGCAGGCGTTAATGCAAAAATTTGCGAAACGCTTGGCCTTAAAAATTGCCGGATCCTGGCGCCCAAACATAATTTACTAAAAAAGCTGGTTACCTATGTACCGCAAAGCCATTCTGACGAGGTGCGAAACGCCCTGTTTAATGCAGGCGCGGGCAACATTGGCAACTACAGCGAAACCAGCTTTAATACCGATGGTACAGGTACGTTTAAAGGGAATGACGATGCAAACCCCTATGTGGGAGAGCCCGGTAAACGCCACCTTGAAAACGAGGTGCGCATTGAAACCATTTATCCCGCCATACTGGAAAGCAAGATCCTGATGGCCCTGGTTTTGACTCATCCTTACGAAGAAGTTGCTTATGATCTTTATAATCTTACCAACCAAAATCAGCAGGTAGGTTCGGGAATGATAGGGGAATTGGAACTCTCGCTTGATGAAGAGTCATTTTTATATCATATAAAAGAAAAAATGCACTGCCATGTAATCAGGCATACTGCGCATACTGGTAAACACGTTAAAAAGGTAGCGGTTTGCGGTGGTGCAGGCGGCTTTTTATTAAAGCAGGCCATAGCTGCCGGGGCCGATGTTTTTATAACTGCTGATTATAAATATCACGAGTTTTTTGATGCCGACGGAAAGATCCTGATTGCCGACATCGGACATTTTGAAAGTGAGCAATTTACGCAGCAATTATTGTATGAAATTATTACAAAAAAATTTACTAACTTTGCCGTCCGTTTAACAGAAGTAAATACAAACCCCGTCAAATATTTTATTTAATGGAACAAACCGTAGAACAAAAGCTTAAAGCTTTATACGAACTACAAACTATCCACACCAAAATTGATAAAATTCGCCAGGTTAGAGGTGAATTACCCATGGAGGTTGCCGACCTTGAAGATGATGTTGCAGGTCTTGAAACCCGTATACAAAAAATTAAAGCCGAGCTGGATGATTTGGAAGATGATATAGTTACCCGCAAAAACCTGATAAAGGATGCGCAGGCTAATATCAAAAAATACGAAACCCAGCTTAACGAGGTTAAAAACAACCGCGAGTTTGAGGCTATTTCAAAAGAAGTTGAAATACAGGGATTAGATATACAGGTAAGTGAGAAAAAAATCAGGGAGTATGGTTTTGAAATAGCTTCAAAAACTGCTATCTATGAAAAAGCCCTTGCCGACCTTGACGCACGTAAAAGTGACCTTGACGCTAAAAAAGCCGAATTAGGTACCATTACTGCCGAAACGCAGAAAGAGGAAAATGAGTTAACCGTACTTGCTGATAAAGCAACAGTTAACATTGATGAGCGTTTACTGATTGCTTATAGCCGCCTGCGCCAGAATGCAAAGAATGGCCTTGCAGTTGTAACCATTCAGCGCGATTCATGTTCAGGATGCTTTAACCAGATCCCGCCTCAGCGCCAGTCAGACATCCGTCAGCGTAAAAAGATCATCGTTTGCGAACATTGCGGACGGATTTTGGTTGACGAGCAAATGGCTTTAGAAGCAGAAACTGTATAGCCCCCGGCCCCTGAAGGGGAGAGGATATAGAAATATAAAAAGGCACTCATTACTGGGTGCCTTTTTTATGTTCTATGGAATTATACCAGATTTACGAAGTTTTTTAAACTTCGTAAATCTTATCCTTGGAAGACCGCACAATGAGAAAATATCGCTTAACATATTTTACCCTCATCATTACAACCATTCTCGTTGGTCTTTTATCCCGTCATATAAACGGCATCCCTCTATTTATTGGTGATATTTTATGGGGATTGATGGTTTACTTTATAGTAAGGTTCCTTTTCATCAACCAAAGCATAAAATGGGTTAGCATAATAAGCCTGCTGTTTTGCTATGCGATAGAGTTTAGCCAGCTTTACCAGGCGCCATGGATCAATAATATCAGGCACACCGTAATTGGAGGATTAATATTAGGCGAAACATTTGTTTGGGGCGATTTGCTTTGTTATACCGCTGGCATAGGGATTGGGATATTGGTCAACGTTTTGCCTGATAAGCATTGAAAAGACCGCCAGGGTTTATCGTAGACGCTCCGCACCTGCAGAGCGAAAAACTTGTGCTTATGTTTTCTACCAATATTTGACCCCCATGGGGTCGCCTTTGCAATTTTGAACACTTCAACCACTCCCTTAATAAACCCAATCAACCACTCACTAAAAAAGTCTCGTCTGCTTCCCGTTCTTCGGCACAAATAAAGTATAATCAAACTCAGGCATCTCCCTGTCGGCCATAAAGCGGTTACAGGCCATTTTAAACATCTGGTGAATAGATTCTGCTATTTTTCCCTCGCCGCTCATCCGGCGGCCAAAATCACTGTCATTCAGCTTGCCGTCATGGCATGACTTTATCATATTTAAAACCTTTTCTGCCCTATCCGGGAACGCTTTGTTTATCCAGTCGGTAAAAATCTCGCCTATACTGCCATTCAGGCGAACAATGGTAAAGCCGGCAGATAATGCGCCCCTGTCGGCAGCCGCTTTTATAATTGCGGGTACTTCGTTGCTGTTAAGCCCGGGGATGATGGGTGCAGCCATTACCCTGCAGGGGATGCCCTTTTCTGTTAATTTTTGAATTACCGCCAGCCGGCCCGTGGCTGTTACGGTGCGTGGCTCAAGCTTTTGCCGCAGCTGTTCATTTAGCGATGTTATTGATACATTAACGTGTACTAATGACATTGCCGCTAACTCCGTAAGAATATCCAGGTCGCGCAATATCACGTTGTTTTTGGTGATGATACTAACCGGGTTTTTATATTTAAGGAAAAGCTCCAAAAGTGAACGCGTTATTTTTAACCGGCGCTCAACAGGCTGATAACAATCCGTATTGCCTGAAAGCAGGATACATACGGGTTTATAGTTTTTTTTATTAAAGTATTGTTCTAAAAGTTCAGGGGCGTTTCGCTTTACAATTATTTTGCGTTCAAAATCAAGGCCGGCGCTAAAGCCATAATATTCATGGGTGTTGCGGGCATAACAGTAAATACAGCCGTGTTCGCAACCCTGGTAGGGGTTAATGGAATACATGTGGCTAAGGTCGGGGCTGTTTGATTCGCTTACAATCTTTTTAGGGGTTTCTTCAAAAAGCTGAGTAGCGGTATTTTCAAGCAAAGGCTCGTCAAGCCCCTCAATATGCTCTAATACGTACTTATTCTTTAAAAACTTGTTATGCGTATTTACCTGTGCGCCGCGCCCTTTAAAAAAGTCCTCATTATCCTCATGTCCCATGAAGACAAATTTGCTAAAATTTTTAGCAAATTACAACTCTATCAGTTTGTTTTTTATGGCGTATAATACAAGACCTATGCGGCTTTTAACACCCAGTTTTTCAAAGAGCTGATCGCGGTAGCCATCAACAGTACGAATGCTGATACACATTTGCGTAGCAATTTCTTTATAGGTAAGCTCAGATGCGGCCAGCTTTATAAACTCAAGCTCGCGCATTTGTAAGGTAATCTGGTCAAGCTGCTCATTAAATGAATTAATTAACAGGCGGGTAACAAATTCGGGATAATAAACTTCGCCTACAGATACCTTTTGCAGAGCTTGTTCAAACTCATGCGGTTCTGAATCTTTAAGCATGTATCCTTTTGCACCAAACTTAAGCATTGTGAGCACCTTTTCAGGGTCTTCAAGCATTGATAAAACTATGATCCGGATTTCGGGATAGTTTTCTTTCAGCCATAACGCAGTTGACGTACCGTCCATCACAGGCATATGGATGTCAAGCAATACAATATCGGGCTTTAGCTTTGAAGAAATTTTGCGCACCATTTCCTCCCCGTTGCTTGCCTCAAAAAGTATATTGAATCCTTTAAAATTATTAATTAATGATGCAATCCCGCTTCTGAAAAGGCGATGATCATCAACTAACGCGATCTGGATGGCTTCCATTAATTGTATATTCTTTGTTGTAAAAGGTTTAAGGTAATTTTAACACTACAGCCATTTCCCGGCGAACTATTAATAGTTGCTACAGCTCCAATAACTGCTGCCCTGTTTTCAATATTTGTTAAACCAGAACCTGTATTATGATCCAATGAATCAGTTAAAAAACCAGCTCCATCGTCTTCGACTGTTAAATTAAACATTTCGGGAACATATTGCAAGCTAATTTTTAAATGATTGGCCCCTGAATGCTTAATGGCATTATTTAATGCCTCCTGAAAAATCCGGAAAAGTACTAATTCGCTTTGTTCGCCCAACGGATATATATCGCCCCGTACTAAAATGCTGGCGTTAATAATCCCGCTTTTGTTAAGTTTATTTACTTCGTTTTCAATAGTTTTTACCAGGCCAAGTTTTGAAATATGTTCAAAGCTAAGGCTTTTTGAAAGATCGCGCAGGTCTGTAATTACCTGCGCGATCAAATCACGGTTTTCGTTTATCTTTACTTGCTGCGCGCTATCCACATTGCTTATCATCGCCAGGTTAAGCTTCACAAATGATAGTACCTGGTTAACATTATCATGCAGCTCGCGGCTTACATGTGCAAATGTTTCTTCCTGCATCTCTAAACGGGCTTTAAGAAACTCCTGCCTGAAGTTTGCCTGCATAACATCACGCTCTGTTTTATTTTGCCCCTGCCGTTTTTGGTATAACAATATAAAATAAATAATAAAACCCGTAAGGAATACAAAAAATACAGTTGTTGAAAAAATCACAACATACAGTTCGCTGGCATTTGGAGCAACATTACCCATTAATAAATTCCGTTATGTTTTCTTTTTTATTATCCATCAATATTGAAATGCCAATTACAATATAAAATATAAAATTAACTGCTAAAGCAAAGTAAGCAAGTGGTATAACATCAAGTTTGTTTTGTATAAAGTAACTTAATAATGCAAAATCAAGAAACATGGTTGTTGCGTAAAATAATACATTTATATTAAACCAAAACAGGCTTTGCTTAAATAAACTTTGCTCTGCAGGGAACAAAAGCATTTGACGAAACAGCAGCAGTGAATAAACAACATAAACAATATGCGAAGCTTCAAGGATTAGTGAAGGAAACTGCGTTAGCTTCTCAAAAAACAATACGTTTACAATTTCCAGGATAAGCATAGCAATTATTGAAACAATAATTGCTTTTTTTACATGCTTGTTTGTTAACAAATAAAAGTAGGTTAAAGAAAAGAATGCATATTCAAGCACTGCCCAAATGTGAGCCACCGGCATATTATTGTGATAAATTTTACCATATACTTTTTTTATGCTTTCGCTTATTAAAGTACATAGAATTAACACTGCTAAAATTTTG
>JAQBOS010000560.1 GCA_028287925.1 Mucilaginibacter sp.
GTATTTATAGTGAAGTGCAATGGTATAAAAAATATAAAGGTACCGATGATTGATACAGGTATGGCCAGCACCGGGATAAGTGTTGTACGCCAGCTTTGTAAAAACAAAAACACAACTATTATAACTAATACAAGTGCAATTAGCAATGTTTCAACAACCTCCTGAACTGATACTTTTACCACTGTTATTGACTCAAATGGCACTACGTAATCAACATCCGCCGGAAAAGCTTTTTTAAGCTCGTTCATAGTGGCATACACCGCATCGGCTGTTTCAATGGCGTTACTGTTTGGAGCCTGGTATATTAACAGGTATGATGCCCTTCTGCCATCAACAAATGAATTCCCGGCATAGTTAAACTTGCCCAGCTCAACGCGGGCAACATCCTTTAAGTGAACTATGGCGCCGGTACTGGGGAGTGTTTTTACTATAACATTAGCAAATTCTTCCGGTTTTGATAAGCGCCCTTTTACCAGTACGGTATATTCAAAAGGCTGTGCCTTTTCCTGCGGAGTTGATCCCACCGTTCCTGCCGCTACCTGTGCGTTCTGCTCATTCAAAGCAGCGGTTACATCGGCAGCTGTCATTCCGAGTGCAGCAAGCTTATCAGGCTTTAGCCAGATCCTCATACTAAAATCATCAGCACGGGTAAAAACGTCGCCCACGCCTTTGGCACGAAGAAGCGCATCCTTTATAAAAATATTGGTGTAATTATCCATAAAGGTAACATCATGTGTTCCCTTAGGAGCGAACATGGCAACCAGCATTAATATGCTGGGGTTACGTTTACGAACGGTTAATCCTAAACGCTGTACATCCTGTGGTAAAGTTGGTGTGGCTATACCAACACGGTTTTGCACATCAAGCGCGGCTATATTAATATCAGTACCTACTTCAAAGTTTGCGGTCATGGTCATTTGGCCGTTACTTGTACTGTTACTCTGCAGGTAGGTCATGCCGGGTGTGCCGTTTACCTGTACCTCAATCGGTGTGGCAACGGTTTGCTCAACCGTTAAAGCATCGGCACCACTGTATGTACCTGTAATTTGTACGGTTGGGGGTGAAATTTCCGGATACTGTCCTATTGCCAGGCTGGTGATGGATAAAATACCAACCACCACAATTACCAATGAAATAACAATTGCTGTAACCGGTCTTTTTATAAAAGTATCTGCGATCATTCGTTTGTTTTTAGAAAAGAATCAATTATTTTCCTGTACTGTTTTACAATGCAACAAAGCTTATTGTTTAGCTTTAGCCGGGGCCCCCTGCTCTACCGGTTTTCCCAGCGTGATCTTCCCGCTATCGCGCAAACGCTGAAAACCATCGGTAATAACTTTATCACCCGCAGTTAACCCGGATGTTATAACCACATCTGTACCTATCCGCGGGCCCAACTTTACTTTATGCTGCTTGGCCATGGTATCAAGGGAAACAAATACAAAAAATTCGCCCATATTTTCAGACACGGCTTTGTATGGGATCTGCAGCTTGTTCCCCGATTCGCTGTTCAATACATTTAAAACGCAGCTCATGCCATCTTTTAGCACATCGCCCTGGTTTGGAAATTCAATTCTTACCTTGATGGTTCCTGTCTGGTTATTTACCCCCCTGTCAATAGCCAGCACTTTACCCGACTGGTTATAAGTAGCTCCGTCAGATAGCTGGAGCTTAAAGGTAGAATCTGTGCTGCTTTTTTGCAGACCGTAAAAACGGTTAATATCCTGCTCATTAATTACTACATCAACACCAATAGGATGCTCGCTTGATATGGTGTTTAGCAAAGTACTGCCGGGTGTAACCTGTGCACCCAGCTTTACCTGCGAAATGCCTATGCGGCCGGTAAAAGGCGCGCTTATTGTTGCATATGAAAGATCGGTTTTGGCAGATGCTAACGCGGCTTTTGCTACCGCTACCTGGCTTTTACTGGTTTCAAAGGTAGCCTCGGCCTGGTCAACAGTTTGGCGGGCAACAGCATCGTTTTTAAGCAGCATGTTATACCTGTCAATATCTTTTTGAGATTTTACCAGGGTAGCCTGTGCGCTTTGTAAATTAGCTTCGGCCTGGGTATAAGCATCCAAAAACTTGCGCCTGTCTATTTCATACAAAGGTTTACCTTTTGATACAATTTCACCTTCTTTAAAAAATATACCGGTTATAAAACCGGTAACCTGGCTTCTAAGCTCAACGGTATTTAAAGCAATTACGCTTCCCTGGAACTTATCATAATAAATGGCTTCGGCTTTTTTAGCTTCAGTAACATTCACCGGCGTTGGCGGGGGTGCAGCGTTTTGTTTTGCCTTATCGTTATTATGGCATGATGACCATATTAACATAAAAACCGTTCCTGTTAAAAGTATATCTTTTGTTTTCATATTCAATTTTTATTGTACGGATAATATACCCAATGATTTCTCCAGGTCTATCTTACTTGATAATAACTGGAACAACGCATTATAATAATTCAATTCGGCAGTCCGCAGATCAGATTGCGCCACAATTACATCAAGGTAAGTTTTAATACCTTCCCTGTACTGAAGACTAACTACTTTGTATACATCTTTGGCAAGGTCAACATTTTGTTTTATCAGCTGCCAGCTGGTATAGTTACTTTTATAACTAGCTATTGCCTGTACATATTCGGTATTAATGGTATTTGCTGAATTTTCGATATCCAGGTCGGTACGTGTAGTCTGCAAACGCGCTTTACTCAAGTTTTGCAAGCGCTTACTTCCCTGAAAAATTGGTAAGGCCAATGAAAGTCCTGCATAGGCGCTTGGATACGAAGTATTGTAAAGGTTACTGAATTTATCGCTCAAATACACCCAGTTATAGCTACCAACTGCTGATAAGGAAGGCAAAAAACCATATTTATAATAGTTTACATTTACCACCTGCAGGTTTCTTTGTGTTTTTAATAAGCGATATTCAATGCGGTTATTTACATCAAGCCGCTGGTTAGTATCAATATTGGCTTCCTGCTCATAATGGGTAGAATCATATGATAACACTAAATTATGACCTGCGGAGATCCCCATTATTTGTTTCAGATAAGCCAGCTTGCTGTTAATTGCTTCGGCAGTTTGTTTGCGGCTTGCTATTGAATTATTTAGCGAGATGGTTGCCTGTTTATAATCAATTTTATCAGAAACGCCGGCCTGGTACCTGTTGTAGGCATCCTTTAAGCTGCGTTGCAGCCTGGTAATATCCTCATTTAAAATATCCAGTTGTTTTTGCGATAGTAGTACATCAAAAAATGCTTTGCTAACGTCTGATACTACATTTATCTGGCTGCTTAAAATATTTTCTTTATAATATTGGCGCGAATATTTAGCTGCTTTAGCTGCCTGCAACACATCATTGTTATAAATAACCTGGCTGGCCTGTAGGCCCAACGTTGAAAATTCATCAATTCTTGTACCGGCAACCTGTGTTGTGCTTGTACCGGTGTTTTGAGGGGTACCCTTAAAATAATGCTGGTATTGGCCCGAACCGTTTACCTGTGGCAACCAATCAGCAAGACTTATTTTTATGCTTCTTTCATTAATTTCCTCGTCAATGGATGCTTGCCTTACTGCCGGCTGGTTGCGCAAAGCAAAGTCAACACACTGCTTTAAGGTTACAATGGTATCGCCGCTGGTTTGCGCAAAAAGGACAGTTGGCAAAGTTATTGTTAAACAAAATATTAGTGAATAGGTAGATTTTTTCATATATTGAGGTGCAGCATCCTTTTAGTAACACAAATTAAAGACAAAGGTTGTCTATAATTTTTAATTTTCATAAGGATACGCTAATATGATTACATTTTCTTTCTTCCGTAAAACAGGCAACAAAAATTTTACGTAACTATGTCACAAAAAGTACAATTAAGGGGTGTTTTTGAAGTTTTTATAAAAAAATGAAAAATAGTGTCACCAAATAACTAAAAAATTTAATTAATTTGCCGAATGGGAGCTGGTTTGCTTTTACCGTAATTAAAAAAATTACTAACTAATTATAAGAAGATAACCTAATTCATGGTATTTTTACAAAAAATTTAAGCAGGGTTAATACATGGTTAAAAGACTACATGAGAAGATCGCACAATTCCAGGATGCCAACCTAATCCGGGAAATGGGCCTATATCCGTATTTCAGACCGATCGAGTCTGGTCAGGATACAGAAGTATTTATAGATGGCAAACGTGTATTAATGTTTGGTTCCAATTCTTACTTAGGATTAACAAGTCATCCTAAAATAAAAGAAGCATCGAAAAAAGCAATTGATAAATACGGAACAGGCTGTGCTGGATCAAGATTTTTAAACGGAACGCTTGATATACATATTGAGTTAGAAAAAAGACTTGCCAAATATGTTGACAAGGAAGCTGCTGTATTGTTCAGTACCGGTTTCCAGGTTAACCTGGGTGTGCTTTCAAGCATTACCGGCCGCAACGATTATTTGATACTGGATGAATATGATCATGCTTCGTTAATTGACGGAAGCAGGTTATCATTTTCAAAAGTTATTAAATATGCTCATAACGATATGGAAGATCTTCAGCGCAAGCTGAGCATTTTACCTGAAGAAGCTGTTAAGCTGATTGCCGTTGATGGGATCTTTAGTATGGAGGGCGACATTGTAAAGCTGCCTGAGATTGTTAAGATAGCTGATAAATTTGGCGCCAACATAATGGTTGATGATGCCCATAGTTTGGGTGTTATTGGTCACAACGGCGCAGGTACAGCGTCGCATTTTGGCCTTACAGACCAGGTTGACCTGATAATGGGTACTTTCAGTAAATCACTGGCCTCATTGGGCGGATTTATTGCCAGCGATGCCGAAACAATTGACTATTTAAAACACCGTGCACGCGCGTTAATGTTTAGCGCAAGCATGCCTCCGGCATCTGTGGCGAGTGTAATTGCAGCGCTGGATATTATTGAATCAGAGCCTGAGCGTATTGCCAAGCTATGGGACAATACCAATTATGCAATGAAGCTTCTTTTAGAAGAAGGTTTTGATTTGGGCCCAACTGAAAGCCCTATCCTGCCTATCTACGTTAGGGACAATCATAAAACTTTCCTTGTTACCAAGCATTTACAGGATGCCGGGATCTTTGTTAACCCTGTTGTTTCTCCTGCCGTACCTTCCGACTCATCGTTACTTCGTTTTTCATTAATGGCTACGCACACTTTCGAGCAGATTGAAGAAGCCATTGAGAAAATTGCAAAAGCATTTAAAGATGTTGGCGTTACATCAATTAAAGAAAATATATAAACCCGGCCCGTGCCGATATAGCAATAACTTAGCGCAATAAAACAAGCATCGCAGATATTAATTTATCCGCGATGCTTATTTACGTTTAAGGACATACACATTACTGAACTTAACATCCTGATGAAGAAAATAGTACAGGTTAATTCTAAAAAAGAACTTGGGGCATTTATTGATTTTCCGCATGACCTTTACAAGAACGATCCAAACTATGTTCCGGAACTATTTATTGCCCAGCGCGATTTACTGACCATCCACCCTTTTCATAAGCATAATTTACTGCAAACTTTTTTGGCTTATGATGGTGATAAAATTGTTGGCCGCATTGCCGCTATTTTAAATAATAGCCATAACGAGCATAACCATGTTAACGATGGCTTTTGGGGCTTTTTTGATTGCATAAATGACCAGGAAACAGCCGATCTGCTTTTCGCTACCGCAACAAAATGGTTAAAAGAGAAAGGCGTTGATCAAAAACTTATTGGCCCGGTCAACTTTTCGACCAATGAAGCCTGCGGTTTGCTGATCAAAGGTTTTGACAGCCCGCCGATGCTGATGATGACCTACAATTATCCGTATTACATCGACCTGATTGAAAAAGCAAAATTCGAGAAACAAATTGACCTGATTGCCTGGCACTGGGATGGCGATGGGTACGATGATAAATCGATAAGACTGTTAACCGCTTTGCAGGAAAGGCTAAAACGCAATAACATAGTTATCCGTAAAGTCAATTTGAAAGACTTTAAGAATGAAGTTGCCAAGGTGCGTGAGGTTTATAATTCTGCATGGGATCAAAACACCGGGTTTGTACCATTTACCGATGAGGAGTTTGACTACCTGGCTAAAGACCTGAAATTGATCCTGGATGAAGATTTTGTTTGGGTTGCCGAACAGAACAATAAAATTGTTGGCTTTGGTTTAGCGTTGCCAAATTTTAACGAGATCTTCCAAAAAATAAAAAGAGGCCGTTTATTACCTACCGGCATCTTCAAATTGTTATTGAATAAAAAGAAAATAAAAAGCATCCGTATTTACGCGCTTGGTGTTGTTGACGGCTATCGCAAAATGGGGATCGAGGCTTGTTTATATGGATCGATAATAAGCGCATATAAAAGAAAAGGGCTGTTGCATGCAGAAGCCGGCTGGACTTTAGAGAACAATGTGCTTATAAACGAGGCCATTATTGCCATTAAAGGAGATCCGTATAAAACGTACAGGATCTACGAAAAACAGATATGAAGGAACGGGTTTTAATAACCGGTGCAAGTGGGTTTGTTGGTTACCACCTTATTAACGAAGCAATAAATAACAACCTCGAGGTATTTGCCGCAGTACGAAAAAGCAGCAAAGTTGATCATTTAAAAGGATTTGATGTTAAATATACCTATCCTGACTTTACCAGCCCGCAGGCACTAAAGGATAATATAAATGAAAATAAATACGACTATATTATTCATGCAGCCGGAGTTACCAAAGCAAGATCGGCAGCAGAATACGATAATATAAATGCAGGTTATACCTATAATCTTGCACTGGCCGCCATTGAAAGCAATATCAGCTTAAAAAAATTTGTGCTTGTAAGCAGCCTGGCAGCAGTTGGACCTTTAAACACATTAAATGGAATAATAACTGAAAACACTACCCCTGCCCCGGTTACTGCCTATGGCAGGAGTAAACTGCTTGCCGAAGAAAAATTAAAAAGCTTAGCTGATTTAGATTATACGATATTAAGGCCAACAGGAGTATATGGGCCACGCGACCGTGATATTTTTATTTTTTTTAAACAACTGAACAATCACATTGAACCGTATATTGGTAATATTGAGCAAAATTTAAGCCTCATATACGTTACAGATTTGGCTAAAGCGGCAATTAAGGCTTTGCATGCAGGCAATAAAAAAACATATAACTTAAGCGACGGAAATTTTTATGATCGTTACGCGTTAGGTAATATTACCAGGGAAGTGCTAAATTTAAAAACGGTTAAATTTCATTTACCTGTAAACTTTGTAAAATTAATAGCTAACATATCAGAAAAAGTGAGTTCTTTGGGCAATAAAGCTTCAGTATTAAATATTGAAAAGCTAAATGAGCTTATGGCGGTTAACTGGAATTGTGATATTGCCCGGGCTGAGGCCGATCTTGGATTTTCTCCCCAGTATGATTTGAGATCGGGAGTAACCGAAACATTAAAATGGTATAAAGCCAATAAGTGGCTATAAAATGTATACACTATAATTAATAAATATGAAAACTAATATTAAACCAGCTAATGGTAAATTAGGTATTTTAATTCCGGGCCTGGGAGCCGTAGCCACAACAATGATTGCCGGCGTTGAAGCCGTAAAAAAAGGCATATCGCAACCAATTGGCTCACTTACCCAAATGGGGAGCATACGTTTAGGAAAAAGGACAGAGAACCGTTACCCAAAAGTTAAGGATTTTGTTCCATTGGCTAAATTGGAGGATATTGTATTTGGCGGATGGGATGTTTACTCAGATAATGTTTATGAAGCAGCAACCAAAGCAAAAGTACTTGAAGCAGATTTGTTAAAATCTGTAAAAGCTGAGCTTGAAGTTGTTGTGCCGATGAAAGCGGCATTTGATAAAAACTACGCTAAAAACCTTATTGGCACCCACATTAAAACCGGTACCCGTTATGAGATGGCGCAGGAGGTAATGAATGACATTACCACTTTTAAAGAAAAAAATGGCTGCGACCGTATAGTATTAATCTGGTGCGGATCAACTGAGATCTATTACGAAGCATCGGAGATTCATCAAACGGTTGAAAAGTTTGAACAGGCTTTACTTGATGACGATAAACGCATTTCGCCAAGTATGATCTATGCTTATGCAGCTTTAAAAATGGGAATTCCGTTTGCAAACGGCGCGCCTAACTTAACAGTTGATATCCCGGCTATGATTGAGCTTGCAAAACGTACCGAAACCCCAATTGCCGGTAAAGATTTTAAAACAGGCCAAACTTTAATGAAAACCATTTTGGCGCCAGGTTTAGCGGCACGTTCATTAGGTGTTAAAGGCTGGTTTTCAACCAATATTTTAGGTAACCGCGATGGTTTGGTATTGGATGATCCGGATAACTTTAAAACTAAAGAAGTTTCAAAACTTGGTGTTCTGGAAGATATTTTAAGGCCCGAAGATAATCCTGAGCTATATGGTGATCTGTACCACAAGATCCGTATTGATTACTATCCGCCACATGGCGATAACAAAGAAAGCTGGGATAACATTGACATTTTTGGCTGGTTAGGTTATAAAATGCAGATCAAGATCAATTTCCTTTGCCGCGACTCTATTTTAGCTGCTCCAATAGCTTTGGATTTGGCTTTATTTAGTGACCTTGCTAAAAGATCAGGTATGAGCGGAATCCAGGAATGGTTATCGTTCTACCTTAAATCGCCGCAAACAGCAGAAGGCCTGCCACCTGAAAATGATATCTTCAAACAATTAATAAAATTACAAAACACGTTACGCCACTTAATGGGCGAAGACCTGATCACTCACCTGGGTCTTGATTATTACCAGGAATTGGTTGATGTACTTTAATCAAATTATCAGGTATAAGTATTGAAAGGGTTGTAAATTAACATTTACAACCCTTTCTGCTTAATTAACATATTTTCCTACCCTTAAATTTAATTTTTGGGCATGTATAACTATTCGCAAATTGTAACAATTACATACCAACTTGAAGCGTTCATAATAACCTCTTGCTTTTTCCCGTTGTAGGGGTTAATTTATGATAATATAATTGTAAAGTTCCAAACCAGCCCCGTTGCAAATCATATTTGACTTTTTGACCACAATAGTCTGTAAGGATTTTTTTTACCTTTGGCCTTTAATTACAGTTAACTCCATCTACCTTAAAAAACCTTTATAAATATGGCTTTTTAAGGAGAAGGTTCTAATTTAAAAGTAAAATCGCTGATAACAAAATGGTTTT
>JAQBOS010000162.1 GCA_028287925.1 Mucilaginibacter sp.
AATTTTTCATACTAAATGTGTTTGTCGTTACTCACAAGTAGTATTTATTTAACCGATGGGCGATGCCCTTTTTATTCACTTTTCAACACAGAGCAAATTTATTCATCCATTTTTAAACAGGCTCTTAAAATAAAATAAGTTTTTAATGAATTTTAAATAATTGTTGAACTTAATTAACCTAATCCAACCCAATCAACCACTCACTATCGCTGATATTTCCAGTTCCTTGATTTACCCTCGCTGATCCATTCAAGCGCTTGTTCCATACGCTTTTGGCGGGTTGCATCACTTTTTGATTCAACAATCCACTCCAGATACTCCTTCTTTTTCGATGGGCTGAAATTGAAGAAGTTTTCCAGTGCTTTCGGGTTCCCGCTCAATATATCGTTAAAATCCGCCGGCATGTCGATTTCGGCTTTTGGAGCGGCAGGCTTTTTTGCTTCTTTAATGCCTGATTCGTTTATGGCAATCATCTGTCGTACAAAATCTGCCAGTGCTTCGGCAGGCGGAAGGTCTTCCATTTTTTCAATACGGCCAAAACTCCCGGCGGCAGCTTCTTCATCGCTGCCTTTTAGTAAGCCAGCAGGGTCGTTTAACCTTGATGCTTTCCAAAAACCGAAACCAAGATGCTGTTTAAATGAGGCCATCATACAAACAGGGCCTTTATAATCAAAAAAAGGCATTCCCCATTTAACGGTTTCAGTTATCAGCGGCGAGGCATTATGTACCACTTCGCGGATATGTTCAAGAATAGGTTTTGCAAATGGGGCAGCTTTGGCAATATAGGCATCTACCCGTGCGTCGTATTGTTCCATAGCTAAAGTTAATTACAAAAATTAACCCAGCAAATTTTTCAGATCAGGATGATATGTTGTCGGTAAAAATTCAGTAATATCAAATTCAGCAAGCTTGCGCGTATAAAATGGATCTTCTTTAGTTATTTCTTCTATAACAGTTTTGCTCGCTGCTAACGCTAAGATAATGCCACCTGTGCGCGGCTCTTTTCTGCCCCATGCTACGAAGATATTTTTGTCGTAATATTTCTCCAGGTGCTTGACGTGCTCAGCCATGTGCTGATCGAGCTCTTCGAGGGGGACAATGTAGGTGAGATTGATGATAAACATGAGTTAGTGATTAGAGATCATTAAATATCTTTAAGACTCAAAGGTTTAATTTTACCTTCCTGGATTAGTTTAACCTCTATTAAAGCTTTAGCTATCTCTTGTGTAAGTTTGCTTTGTTTAGAGATTTCATTATAAATTTTCGCGCTGTTTCTTTTTAGCTTTCTGCTCGAATTTGTCATAATACTTTTTATGATGCTAGATTTTTACTATGATCCATGAACTATCAACTATGAACAGCTACGCACTTACCAAATCCCTGAACAACTGAATATGCCAGCTATCTTTAAACGGCACTTCCCATTTGCTGTTCAGTTCTGCCAGGTTTTGAACCATGTTGTTAAATACAATGGTATTGGTGTTGATGCTGCCTTGTTTAAGCAATTCTTCAAAATCATGGCGTGGCGCCGAAAGTATTTCGTTGCCTTCCCTGTAAGCCAGGTTAAAACGGTCGAACAGGTTGATGTTAAACTTTGTTTCTACCTGCTGCATAAAGTGGACAGATTTATCAATTGAGCAGCCGCTGGCGCCTGCCTGGCTTTCATCCACAATCAATATCAAAAAGCGGTTATACCTTATTTCGGCCTTTGCCTTAAGCTGGTTGTTGTGGGCTGTCCAGCCCGTAGTAAAGCTATTTAACAATACTTTTATTTCTTCAACTTCGTTATCAGATAGTTTCCTGTTTACCTGATAAACCCAAACCCGTGAATTTTCTGAAAATTGCATGCACAAAGCTATGCAATTTATTAACTTCGGATTTAATTTTGTTGTCATGTTACGATCAGATCTGTACAGAATAAAGAAATGTTTACTGTTGGCGGCTATTTTTGTTGCCATTAGCGTAAGCTACTGCTTTAAGCCCGGTGCTACTGCCGAAGACTGGCAACTATGGACCTACAAGTGTCTTACGCAATCGTACAACACATCAACCGACCCAAAACTTAAGAAATTTGAGTTTACAGTAACCGCAGATGCATTCATTCGGCTGCGCAAGACATATGCCAGGGGCAAGGAGGAATTTTATTCTTTCAACCTTCATAATTTAAAGGATATGGATTACAGCGGCAATACTACCGCAGGCATGCTGGAACTAAAGACCATAGCCGATGATATTATCTGTCAAACTAAAAACGACCGTAAAGGCGATGTTGACAGCATGACAACCGTGCTCAATATTCCGGTAAAAAATATGGAACCTGAACGTTTAGACAGCCTGAGGGAAGCCTTTAATTATTTTAAGGGAAAGGGGTTGTAAAACTCTACTCTTACGTCATGCCGAATTTATTTCGGCACCCCATTATAAAAGTGAACCACTTGCTTAGTTTACAGATAGCAACTTAAAATATGATGCAGACTTAGCGTGTGGGGTGCTGAAATAAATTCAGCATGACAGATTTTATAATGTTAGGCTATTTATAACCCGTTCGCCCTGGCTGTTATCTCCGCAATATCCAGCACCTGGATCTCCTGCTCCTTATTCTCATGCTTAACGCCATCGCGCAGCATGGTCATACAAAATGGGCACGCGGCAGCAACTACTGTGGCCTTGCTTTCCAAAATGTCGGTCATACGCTCAACATTAATATCTTTATTGCCTTTTTCCGGTTCTTTAAACATTTGAGCGCCGCCCGCGCCACAGCAGAGGCCGTTGCTTTTGCATCGTTTCATTTCAACCAGGTCGGCATCCAGGATCTCCAAAGCTTTACGCGGGGCTTCGTAAACGTTGTTGCCGCGCCCAAGATAACAAGGGTCATGATAAGTTATCTTTTTGCCTTTAAAGCTTTCACCGCCCTCGGCTTTTAGTTTGCCTTCGTCAATTAATTGCTGGATAAGCTGTGAATGGTGGATCACCTCGTAATTACCGCCTAAGCCGGGGTATTCGTTTTTTATAGTATTGAAACAATGGGGGCAACCGGTTACTATTTTTTTAATTTCATAAGCGTCAAGCACCTGGATATTCGCCATTGCCTGCATCTGGAACAAAAACTCGTTCCCCGCCCGTTTTGCCGGATCGCCGGTACAACTTTCCTCCGTTCCCAGTACAGCAAAGCTGATCCCAACGTGATTAAGGATCTTACAGATATCTCTTGTTATTTTTTGCGCCCGCTCATCAAAGCTGCCTGCGCATCCTACCCAAAACAAAATTTCGGGTTGTTTGCCTTCAGCTGCCATTTCGGCCATAGTGGGGACATGAAGGATTTCGGATTTCGGATTTTCCATTTCGGATTTATTATTTAGTCCATGGTCGATAGTCCATAGACCATGGTAGTATTTTTAATGTTATTAACTCTCAAATCCATGGACTATCGACCATGGACTATGGACTCAAGACTCCTTCGCCCAATTAAGCCTGTCCGCCGGACTGTACTTCCACGGTGCGCCATTGTTTTCAACGTTGCCAAACATATTGTTCAGGCTTGCCGGGGCTTGTGATTCTTCCATCACTACGTAACGGCGCATTTCGGTTATAATTTCAAGCGGGTTAATGTTTACCGGGCAGGCATCCACACAGGCGTTGCAGGTAGTACAAGCCCAAAGCTCTTCGCGGGTGATATAATTGTCAAGCAATGTTTTATCATCGCTGTAATCTTTGCCGTGCTTATCTATGTTGTTACCCACTTCGGTAATGCGGTCGCGGGTATCCATCATTATTTTGCGGGGCGATAGCAATTTACCGGTTATATTAGCCGGACAAACCGATGTACACCTGCCGCATTCGGTACAGGTATAGGCTTCCATCAGGTTTTTCCAGGTAAGATCCGTTACATCTTTGGCGCCAAAACGTTGCGGCTCGCCGGTGGTTTCAGGAACGAAAGAAGGGTCGAGCATGGCCTTTACCTCGCCGGTTACTGATGCCATATTGGTGAATTCGCCCTTAGCATGCAGATTTGAATAATAGGTATTCGGGAATGCCAGCAGGATATGAAAATGCTTTGAATAAGGCAGGTAATTTAAAAACGCCAGGATCCCAATAATGTGGAACCACCAGCAGCCACGCTCAATAAGCTCAAGCCCGCCTGTACTATCAGGTAATAGCGGACTGATAATTGAACTAACAGGGAAACTCCCCGCTTTTATATAATGACCAAAATTTAACAGCTGCAACTTATGGTCGGCAGCGTTCATGGTTAAAAAGGCGGTCATTAACAGTATTTCGATGATGAGGATATAGTTCGCATCAGATTTTGGCCATTTGGTCATCTCTGTGCCGTTAAAACGCTTCAGATGGGCAATGTTACGCCTGGCAAGGAAGACCACACAGGCGGTGAGTACTAAAAGGGCCAATATCTCGAAGCCTCCGATAAGCAAGCCATATAAGCCCCCCAGCGGTTTTGAAAAGATTCGGTGCGAACCGAAAATACCATCTATCATAATCTCCAGCACTTCGAGGTTGATGATGATAAAGCCCACATAGATAAAAAAGTGCATCACAGCAGCCAATGGACGTTTTATCATTTTGGTTTGCCCCAGGGCGATCTTGGCCATGGTTTTCCAGCGCAGGGCCGGATGGTCTGAACGGTCGGCGGGGCGGCCTAACAATATGTTGCGCCTTATTTTAACCACGTTTTTGCTAAACAGGTAAACAGCGGCAGCCAGGATGATGATAAACAGGATTTGTGCAATCATTATGCGTGCATAGTAATTTTTTCAAAGTTAGTTTTTAAGTTGAAAAAGGCAAATGATTTTGGTTGATTGAGTTGAATAAATTAGATTAGGTTGATTAGGTGAGTGGTTTGGTCGTTTTACATTAACTCAATCAACCTAATCTAACTTAATCAACCACTCACTCAACTAATTACAAGTTTTTTCAAAAAAAAATATCATAAAATAAAAAAAACGCTACATTTGCAGTCCTTAAACGGTCGGTATCATAGCTCAGTCGGTAGAGCAAAGGACTGAAAATCCTTGTGTCGCTGGTTCGATCCCAGCTGATACCACAACAACAAAAGCCATTTAGTGTAAACTAAGTGGCTTTTTTGCGTTTAAAGCGTTTTTTGAGTGCGTAAAGTCAGGGTTAACATAATAACATTGGTTATATTTATACTGATTTATTTGCCATCCTATGCCACGCCTGCTCATCATTTTTTTAGCCTCATTAATTTGTTTAACCGGCTGTGCATCGCACGACCAAAATGTTGTTAACGAGAAAAATATTTACAGGGATACGAGTGATCATGGCAATTATAATGTCAGGATAAAGGTCTCGAACGACTGGATTGAAAAAATACGCCGGTTTGATTATAGCCGGAACACCAAAGGCTTATTATATGAATTTGAAAGCTTTATAAAGCCCGACACACTGATCAATCCGGGAGGACATCATATTGATCAGGACTACGGTAGGGTGCTTGATCCAATGTTTGTTAACCTTGATGGCGAGCCCGGAGAAGAGATGATCTGTTTATTAGCCTGGGATGTAGGCTCGCCTTACCTGGGGCTGTTTAAACAAATTAAAGGCCAATGGTATTTGCTATATCTTGAAGATATTTGGATGTTTAACGATGGGACAGAGCTATCTGTTGCCAACAACTTTTCTAAGAACAAGG
Source organism: Mucilaginibacter sp. (assembly GCA_028287925.1). GTDB lineage: Bacteria > Bacteroidota > Bacteroidia > Sphingobacteriales > Sphingobacteriaceae > Mucilaginibacter. Next base: position 5,669 of record JAQBOS010000162.1, read on the forward strand.
TTTTTTATTGCAGGCATTTGTACGGCAGAGGTACGTGTACTTATGCCGATGGTTATAGCTTTTATAAGTTAATCAACAATAAAGTTTACCGCTGTCTCGAACTGGTAAACGAAGCCAATACCTGCGGATGGTCACCATATCTGAATCAGAATGTAAAAATGAATTTTGAGTTTAATGGAGATGACAGCGACAGACTTATGGTTAATTATGTTTATGATTTCTTTTATACACCCAAAGATCAAAGCGTAGTGTCTGAGTCATCGGACATCTCTTTGATAAAAGGGGATGCCGGTGCATGGTACGCATGGGATAGTAAAACGTTGACTTACAAATTAAATATTCCATCTTACAAAAAAGAAATAGATGATTTAACTGCAGAAAAGATCGCCTGTTTTGGAGATTTTAAAAATGATAGCCTGTTTGCAGATGCATTTCGCGGGCAAATTGACCAGATACTAAAAACGGGAACGAACCAGCAAAAAAAGATCCTAAAGGAAATTTGCACTAAGGCGAAAGATAAAAAAGCAATTAAAAGTTTGATCGTGTCAGCCATTCAGCAGACACAACCTGGCCATAGTAGGTAAGACCGGGATCCTGTGCGGGAATTGTATATTTTTTAAATATGAAATTTAATAGTAATGCATTAAAGCTTTATTAGGGGGCCTTTTTTAAGCCCTCCCATTTAACTATCCATGAACCATCTTTCGGCCATCCGGGTTCCGGTATGTTTTTATCACCATCCCATCCTGCTGTCATAAGGGCTACGGCATATAACAAACCGCCATTTGACGGGATATAAGGATAAGGGTTTCCCCCGCCAACGAAACCATGCTCATCAAACCCAAACTTTTTGGATGCATGTAGAAGCAGATCTACCGCATCACCGGCATGACCCAGCCTGGCAGCGCACATGGCTACCATCGGAAAATCCCAGCCCCAGCCGGTATCATATTTCCAAACCGATTGTACTTTTTGGTAGGTCTTTTCCATGATTTTTGAGTTGGTGCCATAGCCTGGCAGCATCCCAAAAACTCCGGTCATTGCCGGATGTTCATAGTTGTATTTTGACCACATACTGTCAATATTTTCCCATTGCTGGTACAAATTGTCCTTTACCGGCAAAGGCGCCAGTCTTTTTAGCACATTATCCCATCCGGGGTTAGGTGCCAGTTTAAGTTTTTTGCGCCATTGTTGGGCAGTTTGCAAACCAAATCGCCAATAAGCCAATTCAAATGCAGGATTTTGTGCAGTTAGTGGATCGTTGTTTTCCGGAACCGTTTTTATTGGCGGCCCCAAAATATATTCATTGCGGCTGTTATCCAGGAATGCGTAGGATGCTAAAAAATCTGCCGTCTGTTCAACGATCTGATCCCATTTCTTTAGTGTTTGTAAATTCGGGTGGGCGCGGTAATCCAGATCGGCAAAAAAAATAGGATGAGGTTGTTGCCAGATCAGGAAAGCGTGGGTAATATCGGGCCATTCCCGCCCGTCAGGACCAGTACATTTTGGCCACCTGGCACCGGTGTAGCCCTGTAATTTTGCCCGTTTCATTGACGATGTTAAATTATCGGAATAAACATGAAGGCTGTTATTTAATAATGGCCAGCGATCCCATAATGCATAATGGGCCACGTGCCACCAATACATTTCGTAATGAAACCTGCCGTACCAACTATTATTCACCAGGCCGGTCTCCTGCGGCGGGTAATTGCCGGCAGCATTTATCGCCATTATATATTGCGACAAAACAATTCGTCTTTCCAGTTCGAACCAGCGGGAGTCTTTACTTCCAGAGAGGTCTAACGCTCCTCCGCTTTTCCAGAAGGCAGACCAATGAACAATACTTTTTGCTTTTACCAAAGAAAAGGAAGGTAATGTGCAATTAATTTTTGATGGAGAAAAAGCAAAAACGTATGCTATCGATGTTTCTTTTTTTCCGGGATAGAAAATGTACCGGTGATCTTTTTGTTTTTTTACGGTACCGGTTCCTGTCCATTTGCAGGCTACCTGGTAAGCGGTGCCATCCAATTTCCGGTTAAATATTACCGAATTCTGATTTATTGGCTTTAGTTGCGTTTGATGTAAGGCCGGCTTATTATAATCAGCCCCGTTGCTAAAATACTCAAAGCTGGCATAGGGGAACTCTATAAAAATACCCAACCGGCTTTTTTGGATCAATCCGGATTCAATCCTGAAACTAATGATGTCTTTACCAGGCTCACATACCGTTGTGACTTTTACCTTTTGCCCATCAATTGTAAAATGGCTTTCTGCAATACCGGTCCACAGATTTAGATACTGAACCGGGTTTTGAAGATCACTTATCTTCGCAATGTCTCCGTTCTCCTTTTTTAACAATAACCCTATTCTTCCCAGGTTAAAACGGTGGGGATTGCCGGCAAGCCATTGTGTTAATGCAGCTTGCTTTTGATTAGGAAGATCATAACCGACCATCCTGCCATGCGTATCAACAAACGTTTGTTTAAATGAATCCGCGGTAAAACCTCCTGGTGGTTCAGTGCTATGCCATCCCCAGTGCGACATCGTTGTAAACTGATCATTAAAGGTTTGCATACCGGTAATGTCAAATCCATAAGCAAAAGTGCCATTCCCAACCTGGGTAGGTCCCGCCGAATGCGGATCAGTAATCTTAAGATTATGCCGGCTCACCAGTGCCTTTCGGTCAATGGTACCCATTTTGACCTCCTGAGCATTGGCACTTATCCAGAAAAGG
>JAQBOS010000603.1 GCA_028287925.1 Mucilaginibacter sp.
CTGATTATTAATAGATGAAGTAGGGGTTTTAACAAGGTCGGCCATATTAACTACGGTTACGGCGCCTGTTAAATCCTTTTTCTTTTGGGTTGCATAGCCAACAATAACCACTTCGTTAAGTGATTTTGATTCTTCCACCAGCTTAATATTAATTACTGTTTGCCCGTTTACAGGCACTTCCTGCGTAGTGAAGCCTAAAAAAGTAAAAACAAGCACGCCATTGGCGTTTGGAACGGTTATGCTGTATTTTCCCTGTGTATCAGTACTGGCAGCTATAGTACTGCCTTTTAATTTAACGGTTACACCGGGTACGGGCAAATTTGAAGCATCGGTAACTGTACCGGTGATTGTTTGATCTGCAGCATTCTTATCCTGGAGCGGCTTGATCACAATAATGTCGCCCATAACCTGGAAAGCCAATACCTGGTTTTGCAGTACTTGCTTCATTACGTCGTCAATAGTGGCGTCTTTAATATTGATCTGCACTTTCTGGTCAAGTTTTACCTGGTCCAGGCGATAAAAAATGGTGTATTTTCCCGCTTTTTCTATCTTTTTGAACATCTGCTTAACCGAGATGCGTTGCTCATTGAAATTATAAGTGTTTTGCGAATAGGCTGCCGCATGTATTTGCAGAATTCCCGTAAAAAGCAAAATGATGACGAGTTTCATAATTATGAGCAGTTTTTGCCACGACCCCATGGCAATAGAAGGTCTTCTATAAAAAAATATCATAAATTTGTGTGTTAATTAGTTAATACTGTGCTTCCCCAAGCTTTTAGGGTATTAGCTATTAATTGAATACATTTCCCGGGGTGTTAGCGCATCCCGGGTTTGATTTTCATAGTGGTTAGTTAGTTTTCTGCCATATAGTTTCTTTTTTTAAGTGATCAATTAGTTTTAGTAATAGTTATCTTTTGTCCATCAATGGTATAGCTGATGGGCGTATTCTGTTTTATGATATGTAAAACTTTATCAATATCAGGCACACTCTTAAAACTGCCGGAGTACCTTATGTTTTGCAGCTCACGGCTATCAATGCCAATCTTTACATCATATCTGCGCTCAAGCACCCGGGCAATCTCGCCCAATGTGCTGCCATCAAAAACCAGCAGATCATCTTTCCATCCATCATAAATTTCCATTTTTGCCGAGTCGATCTGCAATACCCGTACCTCATTGTATGAGTTCCGGGGCCGGGCAATTTCCTTACTGTCAGCTTTTTCGGGGCGATAATATATTTTAAGCACCTGGTGGGGTTTTATATAAACGCGGTTAACATCCTGCGGATTGGTATCTGAATTGCCTTCAACGGCAACTTCGCCCTTTATTACCGTTGTTTCAAAAAACGGATCATTCGGATAAGCTTTTAAATTAAATTTAGTACCTATATCCCTGATGGTATAGTTTTTTGTATTTACAAGAAAGGGGATAGCTTTTTTAGGATGCCCAATATCAAAAAAGGCTTCTCCTTCCAGGTAAACGGTTCTGTTGGTTTTGCCGAAATCAGTATCATATTTGAGGGTACTGCCGGCATTAAGCCACACTATGGTACTGTCATTCAATATGAGTTTTTTTACAGAGCCATTTTGGGCAATAACCTGGTTTTTAGTTTTATTGTGAGATGGGTAACGGGATATTATAAACACAGATGACAGGATGAAGAAAAGTAAAACAGCCGCTACTTTAGCCCATTTTAACAGGTTTACAGTTTGCTTTTGCGGCGCTGTTTTAGCCAAAAACAATTGATAGGCTTTTTCCTCGTCAATAGTTTCAGTTTGTATATACAGCATGTTTTGCCAGGCTTCATACAATTCAACAAAATAAAGCTCATTTTCAGGATGTAAACTGATCCAGTGCTTTACTTCTTTTATTTCTGCATTACTTGCCTGGTTGGTAATATATCTTACCAATAATAATTTAATGTCTTCGTTATCCATTGTCCTAATACCTGTCAGACAATTAAATAACCCCGTACCCCCAAAGTGTTAGAAAATAAATTGGCAATAAGATGTTTTCAGCAATTTCATTAGCTCAAATAAGTCTATTTTCTTGGCATATAAATAATAATGCAGGCGCCAATTATAGCAACCAAAGCGCCGATAATGTCCCATTTATCAGGGTGAAAGCCGTCAACTTTCCATGCCCATACCAGGGCCATGATAATAAAAATACCACCATAAGCAGCATATACCCTGCCAAAATCAGCTATCTGCCAGGTAGCGACCACACCGTAAAGGGCAAGGATGATCCCGCCAATAATGCCGTACCATAACGGCTTATCTGCTTTTAGCCATTGCCAGATCAGGTAACCTCCGCCAATCTCGCAAAGCCCAGCTAATATAAATACGCTAAGAGATTTAAGTAATGCCATGTTTTATAAACCTATTTCATCGTGAATAAATGGTTTGATACCTTCTTGTCCTGAAAGATCCATCAGGATGTATTGGTTTCGGGAAACAAACATACTGAAATTGAAAAAATCACAACACTGTCTTTCGGTTTTGATGAAATCTGCTAACAGATCTATTGTCGCATCGGAATTTTTGAACTTGTAAGAGAAGCCATTATTTAATTCAACCTTTTCCACTATCATGCTCTTAAGCTTAGCAATCACGGTGCTTTTCCTTTTTTGCAGTTCCGGTGAGCTAAGTTTGCAGGTAAATGCTTTTTTATCGGATTTTAACATGGCAATTGTGTTTTGATTCTTGTCATATTGAGCAGCACTTATATGCAGCACGCTGTCTTTTTTTTGCTCCGGCTGTTTAGTTTGTTGTGCCGGCGGATTGCAAGCCATCAACAGGAATAAACAGCACATCGTAAATAGTTTCATATCGTTTATCTTTGATGTAAAGATAAACGGTGGAGTATACTCCACTGTCAAGTAATAATTTGAAATAGTTATGTTAATAGGTGAATTATCTTCAAAATCAGGTCTTTCCAGGGATACGATTCGTTTTTATGAAAAGCAAGGTTTGATTAAAGTAGGGAGAAAGGACAGGCGCGATAATAACTATAAAGAATATCCGGAAGGTGTATTAGAAACGCTTCGTACAATCAAGCGGGTGAAAAACTTTGGATTCACCCTAAATGAAATTGCAGACCTGGTAGGCATGATAGCAATTAAAGAGGCAACCTGTAATAATGTAAGTGATATGATAGCTTCGAAAGTAGAATTGTTGGATGCGAAAATACTTGGTCTTATCGCGCTGCGTAATCAACTTATTAATGGCGTGAAGAAATGTAAAGACTGCTGTAACCCCGAACAGCCGGAAGATAATTGCCCGATACTGGTTTCTGATAATTTTTAGAAACCTAAGATTATTTATGATTTCCTTGTTCTTACTTATTAATTTGCCATTATATGAATGTTAATTATGCGGTTTTTAATTTTTTAAGTACCTTGTTTAAAATATAACTTTCATTATTTGATATAACACATACCACACTTAATGGCTTCGGAGAACGATTTATTTGTTACCAAATTAACTCAGGGTGATGCCAGGGCGTTTGAATGCCTGTTTAAAATCTATTATTCAAAACTTACGCTGTTTGCCAATCGTTTTTTAAATGATATTGACGCGGCCGAAGAAATAGTATCAGATATGTTTGTTATGCTTTGGGAAAACGGGCACGAGATAAATTTCACAGGAACAGTTAGTTCTTATCTTTTTAAGTCTGTAAAAAACAAATGCCTGAATTATTTAAAGCATCAAAAAATCGAAAACCTGTATGTTAATTACCTGGAAAGAGAGCAGCTTTTAAGTGAAGTTGTATTTTCTGCCGAAAGCCCTTACTTAGAGAAAGAGATGACCCGGCAAATAAATATTGCGCTGGAAAGCCTGCCCGAAAAATGCCGTGAGATATTTATGATGAGCAGGTTTGACCACATGAAATACAAAGACATTGCCGCTAAGCTAAACCTTTCGCCCAAAACGGTTGAGCGGCAGGTTGGCATTGCTTTGGATAAGCTAAGGCGCTTATTAAAACACGTAACCTATCTCTTGTTGTTTTAATTACTTAAAATTACCTGTGTTTTTAATTTGGCAAAACAGACCACTCTTAATTTGCTCAGTATTAACTATCTATGCTTTAGAGTTTGCTTTTAGCATTACCTTGCCTTTTTTTGTTAATGTACTGGCCGGAGATCTTTCGTTTTCTTCACCTTTTGCAACCTCAATCAGTTTATATGATATTAAGCTTTGCAAATCATCCTTACTTAAGTTTATCGCCAGCCCTTTGTCTGCAATTACTTTGAGCGCCGCAACCACTTCATCGTGTTTCATACTATTATTTTAAATGTTGTACGTTATAAAGTGCGGAATGTATAAATAATTTATTTGAAATAAGAAGGGGCTGTAACAAAAGTGAAATTATAAAAGCTTGTGCAAAATTTAATTTGGAGCATAAAAAAACTCAGTGTACTCTGTGTCTTCTTTGCGGCCTTTGTGGTTAATTTTTACCACAGAGATAACAGAGAAGGCACGGAGATCACAGAGACCAAATATTATTTTGAGTGCTTTTCAGATTTATGTCTTTTGATATAGCCTCTCTCTGTGCCCTTATCCGGCAAATTCCGAACTATAAAGCAACAGGGATCTTTATACTTTTTATATAAGAATTCTTAACTTTCAAAAAACTTTAATAAGGCCATTAATTTATTTACAGATGGAAGCCAAAGAAATCTTAAAACAGCATATCGCCAAAATTGCTTCGTTAACTGATGATCAGCTTGCCTATGTGTTTTCTCATTTTAAACCACGGTCGTTTAAAAAAGGCCAGTCTATAATAACGGCCGGAGATGCTGTTGACTGCGAATACTTTGTGCTTTCCGGTTGTTTAAAGTCTTTCTATATCAATGACGACCTGAAAATGTTTATCCTGCAGTTTGCCATGCCTACCTGGTGGACTTCTGATTTCAATGCGTTGTATAATCATACCAAGGCTACCATTAATGTAGACTGTATTACCGATGCAGAAGTGCTTTGCATTACCAATAGCGACAGGGAAAAGCTATGTAACGAACTCCACAATGTGGAGCATTTTTTTAGGTGGAGAACCAATAAAGGATATGTTGCAGCTCAAAAAAGGCTGCTATCCTTTATGAATAATAATGTAAAATACCGGTACGAAGAACTTTTGAAACTGTACCCTGAGCTCTATAATATCGTCCCTAAAAACCTGATTGCGGCATATTTAGGTGTTTCGAGAGAAACCCTGAGCCGGCTATATCATGCTTAAGATGTGACCTGGATCACATAAATTATAACCTGTTTCAAATGTGATATAGGTCACAAAGCTACCTGAATTTTCCTGCCGTACTTTGTTATGTAATTAAAAACACAAACAAAATGGAAAATCAAAAATTTAAAATCGTAAGCGCCCAAAGCAATATTGACTGGGTAGGCAAAAAAGTAACAGGCGCACACAATGGCACCATAGCTGTTAAAGAAGGTGAAATTATTTTGAACGACGGTAAACTTACCGCCGGTAAATTCATTATCGATACCGCCTCCATCAAAATACTGGACGTAACCGACCCTGCAACAAACGCACAATTCGCCGGCCACCTTGCGTCTGACGATTTCTTCTCCACTCAAAAATATCCGGAAGCAATATTGGAAATTACCTCGGTTACAGGTAACCACGTTGAAGGCAGCCTGACTATAAAAGGCATTACACATCCTGTTGATTTTGATACAGTGATCAATGTAAGCGGCGATGTATTAACCGCAACCGGCAAGTTGGTAATTGACCGTACCAAGTATGAAATGAAATTCCGCTCCGGTAATTTCTTTAAAGATTTGGACGATACCCTGATCTATAATGATTTTGAACTGAATGTAAGTGTAACCGCTAAAGCTGCCTAAACAGCCTGTCAGCTTAAAAATTAGAGCCATGCCATACGTAAAAATAGAAGTAACCCGTGAAGGTGTTACAAGAGAGCAAAAGCAGAAACTGATAAAAGGAGTAACCGACCTGTTGAGCGATGTATTGAATAAAGACCCGCAACTGACCTTCGTAGTGATCCAGGAATATGACCTGGACGACTGGGGCCATGCCGGGGAACAGGTGTCGGTATTGAGAGAAAAAGGTATTACTGCTGAAAGAAAGAAATAAAATGAAGAAGCAAACAATAATAGTTACCGGTGCATCATCGGGGATAGGAAAAGAAATAGCCCGTCACTTTTTAGAAAATGGCGATAACGTGGTGATCAATTCATCAACTGCTGAAAAATTGGAACAGGCTTACCTGGAACTGGGTGGGGGAGAGAACCTGGCCATGGTTGCCGGCGACGTAAGCGATAAAAAAACAGGGGAGCAACTTGTAGCAACCGCCATAGCAAAATTTGGCTCGACAGATGTGCTGGTGAACAACGCCGGCATCTTTGAAACCAAAGCATTTCTCGAAGTGGATGAAGCTTATCTCGACCGTTTTTTAAATACCAACCTGAAGGGTACTTTCTTTACCACCCAGGCTGTTATCCCGCAAATGCTAAAGCAGCACGATGGCATAGTGATCAATATCGGCACACCGCTGGTTAACCATGCCCTTGCTGGAGTACCCATTACTGCGCAAATGGCATCAAAAGGAGCGATACAAGCGCTTACTATACAACTGGCAGCTGAGTTTGGAAAGGATAACATCCGGGTGAATACGATTGGACCCGGCACCATCCGCACCCCGATGCATGGTGATAATGCCGACCAAACCGCCGGATTGCACCTGCTGAACCGTGTTGGCGAAGTGGAAGATATCGCAGAAATGGTTTATGCAGTAGCAAAGAGTAACTTTATTACCGGCGCTATCATCAATGTAGATGGCGGTATAGGAGCCGGGCGTAACCTGAATTAAAATGAAAACGTTTTTATTAACAACTTTTTTTACCTGCGCTTTGTTGGTATCAAAAGCACATATGTTAGAAGAATCAAAAAAAAGCAGCGGGCGGTGCGATTCCTTCCTTGAGGAAGGGACAATGTCATTAAGTCAAACTTTTTTTCCCTCCTTCCCGCTTGCGGAAGGGAGGGTGGTCCAGCGAAGCGTCGACCGGGTGGGTAAATATGCGAGCGATATTAACGTAAATGCATTAGCGCAAATGCACGGCGGTTTGACTCACCCCGCCGACGCTTCGCTGGGCGACCCTCTCTGCTTCGCAAAGAGGGTAAAAAAAGAAGACGGGAGGGAATCGCACAGGGCTCCGCGTTTAGTATCATTATCAAAAGCACAAAATTCAAACAAAATGGAAAATAATCAGCAAGATTCATTAGCAATCACCCAGGCGTTGGAGACTTACTATTTCAAAGGGATCTATGAAGGGAATGTTAGCATCCTTGGCAATATTTTTCATCCCGGCACTTTATTGTTCGGGGATGTGAAAGGGCAGCCTTATGCCAAAACCCTGGAACAGTATTTTGACGGTGTTGCGCACCGCCAAAGCCCGAAAGATTCGGGCAAACCTTTTAAAGGGACGATCATTTCTATTGATGTGGTCAACTCCATAGCTGTTGCCAAAGTACATGTTAAAATGTACGATTTTAATTATGATGAGTTCCTGTCATTTCATAAAATTGATAACCGCTGGCTGATCGTTAATAAGATGATCAGCGATGTGGCCGAATAAATTTTAAAATCATGTGGTACAAAACAAAAGCATCCGGAATCCTGGGCATTGAATATCCCATTTTGCAGGGGCCGTTCGGCGGCAGCCTGTCGTCTGTTAAGCTGGTATCAACCGTATCAAACGCCGGGGGACTTGGGGGGTATGGGGCCTATATGTTAAGTCCGCAGGAGATCATTGAAGTTGATCAGCAGATCAAAGCGGCTACCAATAAGCCTTACAATATTAACCTGTGGGTTTCGGATACGGATGCTGTGGATGGTACAGTTTCAGACGGGCAGTTTAAACAGGCGCAACAGTTATTCAAGCCTTATTTTGATGAGTTGGGAATCGGGTTGCCTGAGAAACCTGCACCGTTCAAATCTCGGTTTGAAAACCAGGTGGAGGTGATCCTGCACCGGCGGCCACCGGTATTCAGCTTTATGTTTGGGATCCCATCAGCCGTGATTCTTGAACAATGCCGCAGGCTTGGGATTGTTACCGTTGGAGCCGCGACCACGCTGGATGAGGCAATTGCTTTGGAAAACGCAGGCGTGGATCTGATCATTGCTTCGGGTTTTGAGGCGGGAGGGCATCGTCCATCATTCCTGGCGCCGGCGGAATCATCCACTACCGGAACGTTTGTATTGCTGCAACTGATCAAAGAAAAGGTAAAGACCCCGGTTATTGCTGCAGGCGGCATTGCCAACGGAAAAGGTGTTGTCGCAGCATTGGCGCTTGGCGCCGATGCCGTGCAGATCGGCACCGCTTTCCTGGCGACTGACGAATCAAACGCTACAGCCATGCACCGGCAAATGCTGTTTTCGGATGCGGCTAAGTACACTACCTTATCGCGGGCATTTACCGGGCGGCTTGGCCGGGGAATAACCAGTCGCATTGCAAAAGACCTGGTGCATAAAGAGAAAGACTTTTTGCCATTCCCGCTGCAAACACAGTTTATGTCGCATTTAAGGAAAGCAACCATAGAACAGGAAAAATGGGATATGATCTTATTTTGGGGAGGCCAGATAGCGCCGGTACTGAAACATACAAAAGCCGGGGAACTGATGAAGTCTGTAATAGAAGAAACTACGGGGTATTTTGATTGTTTAAAAGCATGAAAGCAATGTACAATAGCCGCACCTAAATCCTCCCTCCGAAGGAGTCTTTTGGACTGATAGGCTACCGTGTACCAACATTTTTTATTTCAATTAATTATAAATAAAAGCAGCTCCGTTAGGAGCAAAATATTGGTAGAAAAATCGAAAACAATCAATTTTCGCTCCATAGGTGCGAAACCTATTGAACTATTTAACAGAGATTCCTATGCGGCGGGGTTGTGTACCTACGGCACACGAATTATTGGGTTGTTGTTTTTCTACCAATATTGAACCCCGCTGGGGTTAGGAAAAGAGCTGGGCACACGGTAGCCCGGTAGGGAGGACTTGAAAAAAATAAACGCGGGCGAAGCTAAAAGTCTCCCCTTCCGGGGGAGATTTAGAGGGGGGTACCAAGCTGTTGGTGAGGAGTATGTTTGTGTTTCCCCTTTAACACGATGAGATTGGGGGAAGGTAGGGGTTTCATGAACTATTGCATCGCAGGCTAATCGTGCGTAAAAGCTTGGCGTAGAAACCCCTCCCTGCGCCCTCCCAAGGGAGGGAATCGCACAGGCCCCGCTTTTTATACGCTTCCGAATACCTATGGTGGGGTTACCTGGCTTGTGGCTCCCATAACGTAACATGATTTGATAACCGAATTAAAAACATTTTAAAACTTTAAACCATGAATACTTCAAAAGTATGGTATGTAACAGGGGCCTCCCGGGGATTGGGACTCACCCTCGTGAAAAAACTGCTCGACCGCGGCTACCGGGTTGCCGCAACTTCCCGCGATGCGCATACATTGAACCAGTCTGTTGGATTGATAGACAGCGACCGTTTTCTCCCGCTGGCTGTGGACTTGAATAACCCGGATTGTATTGACGAATCTATCCAGCAAACACTGGCGGCATTCGGACGGATTGATGTGGTGGTTAACAATGCAGGCTACGGAATGGCCGGAACTGTGGAAGAAATTGAAGAGCAGCAGATCCGCGACATTTTTGATGTAAATATATTCGCAACCATAAATGTGGTAAGGGCTGTACTGCCGGTGATGCGCAGCCAGCAATCGGGCTATATTATCAATATTGGTTCGGTGGCGGGTTTTGTGGGTGCTCCGGGCTGGTCGGTTTATTCGGCTACCAAAGCTGCGGTGGCTGCTTTTTCGGAAGTGATCGCGCTGGATGTAAAAGAATTTGGAATTAAGGTTACCGTTGCTGAACCATCCGGTTTCCGCACCGGCTTTTTGACCCAAGACTCACTTGCTTTCACCACCTCAAAAATAGCCGGTTACGAAGCGGTAAAAAATACCCAGGAGCGGTACCTGTCCATGAACGGCCAGCAAGCCGGTGATCCGGAACGTGCAGCGGAGATCTTTATGGAATTAGCCGAAAGTCCGGAGCCGCCGATGCATTTGTTTTTAGGGAATGATGCTTATAAGAGGGCTTCGGAAAAGCTGGTGGCAATGGGAGTGGAGTTGGAGAAGTGGAAAGGGGTGACTTTGGGGGCGGATTTTGGGTGATGGGGTGGGGCTTTACGTTTGTTTTAACCCATGCTACCTAAACGCGGGACACGAGTCGCCTTTGCGCTTTGGCTTGGCCAGTCAGACTCGCGCCAGAGAGAGGATTATTACACACCAGTAACCCAATACAGCGCAGGGCAGCGATGCGAGACCTGCGGGGACGGAATGTGGCTGATCAAAATAACTATTTCAGGGAAAATACCGTTAATAATCATATCAATATTTACAACCATCAAAACTATTGGAGTAAGTAAACCTGGCTTTCACTTCCATCCTTTTTCTTGTACACCATTAATATGCAAATTATCTTTTTTAAATCTGA
>JAQBOS010000613.1 GCA_028287925.1 Mucilaginibacter sp.
TTGATGAGTACTAAAATGACAGGGATAATTACCGGGAAGCTTAATATGGCCATCAGCGTACCATTATTGCCCGCTTTTGAGGCAATAGCCGAGATCATGGTAAAAACAGTAGAAAAGCTGATGCTGCCCAGCAAAACGGTTAAAAAATAATACAGCGGATCGCCAATGGTATTATTAAAAAAAATCATATAAATTGGTAGCGCCAAACCACTGAGCAATGACATCAGCAAAATATTATAGATGGTTTTTGACAGGATAATTGCCTCAGGACTTGCAATAGAGTAATAATAAAGTAAACGGCTCTTGCTCTCCTGCATAAAGCTTTTGGCAATGGCATTAACCGAAGCAAAAAGAATAATTATCCAGAACAAAACATTCCATACTATCGGATAACCTTTGGTGCCGGTAAAACCCGGGTTCAGGTTAAAGGAGATGTAGCAAATAAACACGGTTGAAACCACGTAGAGCAAAACTCCATTAAAAGCGTATTTTGAACGCCACTCCAATACAATTTCCTTTTTTAAAAGATATATGGTTTGATTGAAGAGTTGCATGGGGCAAAGATAATTTTTTCATTGGTCATTTGTCATTGTGTCATTAGTTGATTTGGTGAAAAAATTATGACCTTTACAATTTATAAATCACAAACTCATAAATCACTAATTCAGTAATTCACTAACTCACTAATTAAAAAATGCCTGTTGCTTATTATAAATCCCCCATTGGTATTATGTGCATAACAGAGGAAGATGAATTAATAACTTCTGTTTACGCGCTTGATGAGGAGCATGAAGTATTACCGCCAGAAACACCATTATTACAAACTGCCATACAGCAGCTTGATGAATATTTCGCAGGTAAAAGAAAAGATTTCGATTTGCCCGTTAAGCAACGGGGTTCCGCATTTCAGCAGCAGGTTTGGGACCAGCTAACTAAAATAACTTATGGCAAAACCATAAGTTATATGCAGCAATCAAAATTAATGAATAATCCGTTGGGCATAAGGGCAATTGCATCAGCCAATGGCAAAAATCATTTATTAATAGTTGTCCCCTGTCACCGGGTTATTGGTTCTGATGGCAGCCTTACGGGTTTTGGATGTGGAATATGGCGTAAAAAATGGTTGCTTGAGCACGAAGCCAAAGTATTGGGCATTGGGCAAACTACGCTTAACTTTTAACAAGTTCTTTTGGGGCTAATAAGCTTTTTATTTTTTCATGCAACTCATGTGGCTGAAAGGGTTTTGATAACAAGTCATTCATTCCGGATGCGATAGCTTCCTGTTGCTCATAATCAAATGCTGCTGCTGATAATGAAATAATGGGAATGCTTCTCTTTGGCTCTTCAAAATTAATTCGGATGCTTCTTGCTGTTTCATACCCGTTTAGTTCAGGCATGTGCGTATCCATTAATATCAGGTCGTAGCTTTTGGCCCGTAGCTTATCAAGTACCTTGCGTCCATTATCAACAATATCAACCTCTGTGCCCCAATCTTTAAGCATTTTTGCCAGCATAAATTGGTTAACCAGGTTATCCTCGGCAACTAAAACGCTTATATTTTCAAACCGTTCCAGGGGTGGTTTCAGGTCCTTAATAACAGCTTTTTTCTTCGGTTTATCTGTTAACAGGTAATGGTTGGCAAAAGTAAACACACTACCTTTACCTGTTTCACTCTTAACAGCAATTTCCCCGCCCTTTAATTCAACCAGCTTTTTAACAATGGCAAGGCCTAAACCGGTTCCTCCATATTTGGAGGCCGTACTATCATCAGCCTGTTCAAATGATTCAAAAATATTTGTAAGCCTTGCTGCAGGGATCCCAATTCCGCTATCTTCAATAACGAATTGTAATTTTACCTGGTCTGCATCTTTTTCCAGTACGGATATTTTTAATTTCACATACCCGCGTTCGGTAAATTTAATGGCATTGCTTAACAAATTCATTAAGATCTGATTTAAGCGCAAAGAATCGACCATTATGTTCACCGGAACCTCAGGAGCTATTTCCAATAAAAATTCAATATTACTTTCGTCCGCTTTAAACTTAAGTAAATCATACACAGACTTTACAAGATCATGCAGGTTATTTGACGAACGTACAATGCTAAATTTACCGGCTTCCATTTTTGAAATGTCAAGCACATCATTAATTACGCCTAATAATGATTGTGATGATACCTCCAGCAGGTTGATCATACCGTTTTGCTGCTCATCAAGCTCGGTTTTACGTAAAAGAGCAGTTAAGCCTATAATACCATTGATTGGGGTGCGCAATTCATGGCTCATATTAGCCAAAAATGTTTCCTTTACCTTTTTACCATATTCAGCATTTTCTTTTGATTTGATAAGCTGGTTTTGATAGCTCTTTTGAGCAGATATATCGCTTATATTTAAAAACAGTGTTTTGTTCTGATAGGCAATGCGGCATTCAGCCCAGATTATCCTTTTGCTAAAAGTGTCAAACTGAAACTCAAACACAGAAGTACTTACATTATCTTTTATAATTTCACCCAGTTTTATCCTGAAAGCAGGCCTTTGGTGTTCAACCGCAAAATCAATAATGCTTTTG
>JAQBOS010000619.1 GCA_028287925.1 Mucilaginibacter sp.
CTATGCAACCACCCAATTATAGTTAATTAAGTGGGCAAGATTGTCTATTACCTTTCCATCGTGGACCGTTCTCAAAAACTGCCCCGAAATTACCTCCACTTTAGCGCCTTCTTTCCAGCTTGTATTAGAATAGTCCCATATCCAGGTGACCGCTTCATTTGTGAGAATACTGAGTAATCTGACTGCTTCTGCTTTAGTTGTTTTGGTTGCACGCGAAATACCTGTGATATTAACTGCATGCATGCCATAATGGGTAATGACACCTTTGTCATCTTTCCAAACACCTGAAATCTTGTATTTTGCCATTGTCCTGAGTATTTTGTTTATCTACTCAAACCTACGATGCCGCACGTGTCGATTTTTACGGGAACCCGTAAAATAGATGAGTTGCTAAAAATTTATATGATACCGATATTCTTGTAAAAAGCGATCAATTGCTCATTCTTGGTAAAGCCCTGTGATTCCCGTATTACATCGAGCCCTTTCTCTACGCTACTCAGGTTCGCTGGGCGGATATGGTGCTGCGCTAAATATTAGGGTATTTTTACGATGGTTTCCAGCCGATAACTGGGAAAGCATACTAATATCATCGTCAGTAGTTCTAAATCACTGCTTATATTTTAGTTTGTTAATTAAATATTCACTACCTCATCACAAACCGCAATAATACAAGCCGCAATACGCTTGTCGATCTCATCGGCGATAATACAACTGTCTGCGATTTTTACAAAGTCATTCACATCAAACGAAATAGACTTGTAGTCAGCAACCAGACTTGCCAAGTTCAAAATTGTCTTTTTTCTTTTATTGTTTTCCCGTTTGATTTTTAAAAATGGCTGCAATAAATAAACCCATTCTTCTGCCAGGCGTTCGAGATCAACTACTTCTTTTGATTTAAGCTGGATCAATTCCAGCATAGTTGCATACATTTCTTGCTCTGGTTTCTTAAAGTCTTGCTTTTTATTTTTTTCTGTAACACTTGTTCAGCAACCTCAAGTGCCCGGCGTTTCTTGGGCGGCAATAATTCTCGTTCTTTAGCCTTGAACAAAGTGACCTAGGTTTTAAAAGCAGGATCATCCCAAGTTAATGGTCTGGTCTCTTTAACATTGCCCCGATGTTGTCGGGATCCAGCTGCTAAAGGAGTATGTATCTCGCTGCTGCGAAGATCATGATATCAAAGAACACAACAACAGCGGAAACACATCGCGCTGATGCCCAAACAAAGGTGGATGAGGAAAATCGAAAAAAGGGAAATTTACTCGTGCAGAAACGTTTATGAAGGTTTAATTATTTTTTTCATAAGTTTCAGCTAAAAAAATTGTATTGTATTTGTAAAACGCTATCTTTAAACCACTTAACCTTATTTTGCGATGATAGAACACAAAATCATTCCGTTTCAACAATTTGTCGAAAGCCTTCATGCCGTAAAGCATAAAGATCTAATGGAAAAAGCTTCGTTCGCCAATAAGACTAACGATGTATTTGAAGAAATGCGCCAACACTTAACTGACTACTATAAGCAGGTTGAATCCACACACAGTTTTCGCGACCATACCAGGCAGGTATGGGACTGCGTACCGATAAATAAGCAGCCCGCAGCGTTTCGTCATAAAGAACCTCCCGCCAAACCTAGGGCGATACCCGGCAAGCATACCGAGCCGCAAGCAGAGAATTTGCATCGTTCAGCTTTTACCATTGGCGAAGAGGATGAAGAAGACAATCCACGAGCTTGTCCGGAGGGTTGCGTTCCAATCCGCCGATTGACATTAGATGAATTGGGCCGTTTTCATACGCTTCAGGATTATTTTCGAAAAACTCCGGGTCGTGCCAAGCCGATGTTGGAGGTATCATTAGCAATGGAACCTGATAACTACCGGCACTTGCATGCGCATGGCTATCAGTGGATTGACAACCTTGGTGGAAGGAGCAGCCTCAATATTTGGAACCCAACGGTTAATGGGCAGGATGAAGTTTTTAGTTTATCACAGGACCGGCATGTCGGCGGAGAAGGGGATGTAATGCAAACAGTTGAAACTGGTTGGCAAGTCTGGTCGCCAGAATTTCACGGCAATGGCCCCTGCCTGTTTACCTATTGGACAGCCGATAATTATAACAATACCGGGGCCTATAACGGCGCTGATGGTAACTTTATGCAGGTTAGCCATCAATGGGCACCCGGACAGCCATTGAGTCCAAGTACGGCTGGTGGTAACCAAAGTGACATGGATATTGCATGGTGCTTGCTCGACGGAAAGTGGTGGCTTTATGTAAATGGCATCGATGCGCAGAATGCAGTAGGTTATTATCATGCCACCCTATACGGTGCCGGGCCGCTATCGCAGAGCGCTCAACTCATTGACTATGGTGGCGAGGTTTGTGATTTGCAAAGTATTGCCCCTATGGGTAGTGGCCTGTTTCCGGCGGCTGGATATAAACAATCTGCCTATCAGCGGAATATCTATTGTTTCACTGCTAATGGCAATAACCCAACAGCGGCTTTGCAGCCGGAGGAAGGGGCGCATAATTGTTTCCAAATCGAAATCGCCAATAGCGCTGCTTGAGGAGAATACTTTTTCTTTGGCGGGCCTGACGGCAATAACTGTTAATCACTAAATTATTTTTCTTATGGCACATGTAGACATAGATGCAGTAATGCAAGACACCACAAGGTCAGTTAACGACAGGGTTAAAATCGCTATTCTTTTTGAAGATGGTGAAACAGACCAAATACCTAACCCAAATGAACTCGCGGACGACGACGACTTGCCAGGCGATTTTGACAATACCAATTTTATCAACCTGACCGACGACTTTAATCATATCATAGAGTCGGAGAAACCAACCGCCAAAAAGCTGAAGACTTCGGCAGTAAAGAAATTCACGAAGGTTTCCGATTGTACCAAAGCGATTACCGACGCAATTAAATAATAACGATGAAAATATTAGTAACCTTTTTGCTCATAAGTGCTATTGTAGCGTGTGGCAACATTGTCAGTGCTCAAAGCCTCCAAATTGCGCAATCTATGCAGACAACCGACCAACAAGCCCTGCCAGCACAGTTTAATGTAACTTTCCCTAAAGACAAAAGAGCATCTTTCCTGATCAATATCGGCGCGTCTTATGACATTCCCGTCGATTGGCAACTCTCTACATTCGCTGTATCTGCGGAATATCATCGTAATTCATTAACGGATAGCGCCCAGAACAACTTCCAGTTCGGTGTCGATTATACGAAACGAATCGTCAATTATGATCATCAGCGATTTATGTTATTTTTAATCGCTGACCCGAAATACAGTTGGGACGGTATCGAAAAGATCAATTCCGCTGAATCGAATTTTTTGTTGACGCCTAAGTTCCGTGCTTTTGGCAAAGTGAATATAGGTAAGCCTTCCTATTTGGATAGCAACGCGCATACCTTTTATTTTTCATTTTATGCAGGTACGCAGGTTCAGCAAGTCTTTGCTTCGGATACAACCTCGTTAAAAGGATTTATTTTACGTCCACTTGCCAAAGGGCTTTTGTCGTATGCCTGGAACCGATACAAAGACGGCAGCACCGATTTTGACAAAACCAGCCCACTGATAAAAATTCATGTCAATTATGATGTACGTCGCACTGTGGTTAACTCTACTACTAATGGTGAACGTTTTAGTCACCTGCTGAATGCCGGCGTCAACTATTTTCTGCCTATTAAGGGGCCAAAAGTATCTTTTGGCGTTTCATTCGTGGAAGGCTCCGATTATTTCAGCGGGCTGAAATCGCAACAGTATTTTCTGGCGTCCCTGAATTTAGCAGTGGGTGGCAACTAACATTACAATCAGAAATTGCGCGGGCAAGAAAATCGAGAGAATTCGGTCTGCTTTAATTAAAATTACACTTCAGTCACAAACCCGGAATCACCTTATGGTTGACGTACCACTTTGTCGCAATATAATACGCATTCCAACCCACATTGTAGGCAACATCATTTTTAAAACCTTCCGGATCGGGATGTTCGTCATCAGGCTCTTGAAAAGAATTGGAATAATGACATAATCCCACCTGGTGCATGTATTCGTGGCAAAGATTGACTGCAATCGCGTAGGCATAAGGCAAATGCGGCATATCCTTTAGAATGTTTTCATAGTACGCCGTCGTAAAGTAATTACCGGGGCAAGTCGCGCCTAGAGCGTGTCTGCTTCGCTTTTTTAGGTCGATGGTCATTACCACGTTAGCTTCTTTAAAAAGCAGGTTCATAACTTCTTTGCCAGTTGTAGTTTCTGGTCCTGTATGATTTTTATCTGCACTGCATTCTCCAACTTTGCAATGGTTCCAGTAAGGAAAGTCCAGATTGGTATAAATTGATTGGAACTCTTCGGAACTTAGTAAAGCTGATGCTATGGTGAAGGCGCTATCTATGGTTTTCCGTTTTTCTAAAAAATGCGAGTGCACAGAATTAGAGGTCAGTTTAATGCTTCTCTGCGCAAAGACTAAAGCTGGAAAAAGTAGCGCCGATAAAATGAATAATTTTCTCATGATTAAGTTGGTTTGGTTAATTTTTGAATAGCTGGTCGAAAAATTCATGGGTAACCTTTGGGTCAAAATTCAAATAGGAATGCACCGCATGATCTTGTAGGCCCAGCGGCTTGATTTGAAGTTTCGTGGTAAAGTGGACTGCTCGGATTAAATTGTTAGCACCAGTCGATGTATAGCCAAGAGAATCTACCAAGAGGGCTTTCACCCGGTCAATCTCATACTGCCCATGCCACTTGTAATTGCTGCCTAATGTAGTTGTGCCAACTTTTGCCGCTAAGAACCTTTTACTTACCGCGTAGTCTTTGGGGTTGTAGCCCAAAACGATCGGGTAGATATTATTTTGTACAGCTGTGATATGCGTTGGTGTGCGCGCTTCAAAATCGAGGAAGGTCATTTCGCCGGGAATTGCAGGGGCCAGCATAACGAGCCTTATCCGATGGTGGCCCGGCGTTGGAGTTGTTTTAATGAGCCGCTTCAATTCCTCGGCATCATTAACATCCGGCGCTCCCGACCATTTTCGGGTGGTATTAAAAAGTGCTTCGGTTGCTACGCTGGCTCCAAGACTGTGCGAAAGAAATACCAGTGGGATGCTATCCGGGATAGAGCGCAAGAAATTACGAAGGGAAAGCCCGACATAAATACTGTTGTTTTGCGCATGCGCCCAGATCGGAATTGCGGAGCCGGCTCTTACCTCCAGGTTCTGCAGTCCTTCCCAGTAAAGTTCAACATATACGTTATGGCTATTTTTATCATAGCCATAGCTGCTAATGGTATCTCTGATTTCTTTAAAACTTTCGGTAGCATCCGAGCAATTAAAGCCATGGATAAGAAAAACCAACTGGTCGGCGTGTAGGGCCCTGATCCTGGCGTCAATGCTGTCTGCATAAGCTTTTATAATGGCTTTTTCGACCAAGTTATAAACTTTGCAGGAATCTTTATCTTCCGGGACATGATAATAACTGCCTAATTCATTTATTTTTTCCCGGTGTTTTGTGAAGTAGGCAAATAAATTACCACCGGACGTATCGGTGTCAAATGTTTTCTTGTCGTGCTGAAAGAAAAAATCTCCGGTGTCGATGTTAATAGCTGTCGAAGGGTAATAATACCCGAATTTATCCATGTAGATCCGGACGACGTATTTAGCATAGTTTGCCTGGTTGTCTTTTTGTACGGGTTGGTAAAACACTTGGTTTCCAACCGATGGGGAACAACTTTCGATGATGGTTACGAAAAGCAGCAGCAAAAGAAGATAAGGTGTTTTCATACTGTTTTATTCTCCGTCATTCCGGATCGATTCCAATGCATCCAAAATATTTTTCTCCTCTGTATCTTTATAGGTTTTTTCCAAAGCAGTAATCAGTTGAGCACTTATGCCAACCCCGGACTCTTCCACTCTTTTCGATTGCCTTCTCCAGATCGTCGCTTTAATATTAATATCGCCATAGGTCACTACGAAAACTTCAAAACTGTCTGCATGATCTTTTGAACGGTCATATGGCTTCACGAAGGTCTTATCGTCATAAAAGTATTGTACCATATAGGCGTCATCAGGCCAGTTCTCTATAAATACCCTTACGGTATATTCAACACCTTTTCGTTTTATCTTTCCTTTATCATTGAACGTTAATTCCGCCCCGATCCGTGGCCGGACACTGATGACTTGTTCATTCGCGACGATATCTTTTTTTGTAAAAAGGACGGGCACATCGGCCATATCTATACCGTCGCCTTCGATCGCAGTTTTAGCCAGCTCAAAAGATCTTTGGAAGTTTTTGTCCCTGCAGAGATAATAATAAAATGTAGTTACGAACTTGATAGAAACACTATCCTGCACTTTGTTTTGCCAACCGATAACGATATCTACATATTGGCTGAGCTGTGCCGCTTGTACGGCCGAGTAACAATAATTTAATACCGCACAGGAAATCGGGCGCTCAACATTTCTAAAGATGGCATTAAAGGTATGTAACGGCAGTGGTTTAGCACTGCCATTTGCTGATTCGGTAATGTATGCCCCGGTTTCCGTGCCATGGCCGATGAAGTGAACGATGTCCGGCGATTCTTCATGTAAGACCTGCTGAATGCTTTTACTATCTGTAGCGATCTCTTTTACAATGATATAGGGATATCCGACGGCCTGGGATATTTCCTGCTCAATCATATTCACCTCGTACCCCGACCGTAGCACCGGTTCATTGGTCGGGTTGGAAAAAAGCGCTATTATTTTAATCATTTCTCATTTTTTGATTCAGCTCATCAAGGGTCGGAATTTTAATACCACCTGTGGCTGCTAAACTGCGACTTTTAAACTGCGGCCCTTCAAGATATTGCAAAATGCTGTTAGCGTCCGTCGTTACCTTTTCAATAATTTTGACTTTGTCCGATGGAAAGAGATCACGGGACGTCATCACGATCAGGGTAAGTCGTTTCAAGGCTTCTTTTGCATCTGTGCTCTTACTTTCGGCAAGCAAGTTAAATATTTTATTTGTTGCCTCCGCAATTTCGGGAATCATAAAATAATTCTCCCGCGATTCCTTTCCTGATATTTTAAAGATCAGATAGGGATATTCTTTTACGGGCTGGCCGTTTATATAATATAGCTTGTAGTCATTGGGCTTAATGACCAGTTCATTGGTATTGATCCCTTCGCTTGGCGCCCCCATAACAACATAATAACCCGACAGGAGGTTACCAGAATTAAAATTTGTCGAAAGCCCTATTTCTATCGTCAAGTCGCCTACCTTTCCTGTCAGTGCCTCCAGGCCAACGGCCAAAAATTTAGTGTACGGTTGTGCCTGGCTCACGAAAGAAACTCCGGCTGTTGCCGACATAGTAGAAAAAAGGTCGATCATATTGCGCGCCATATCATCAGACTTTACAGCGCAAAGGGCCAATTCCAGTTTAATGGCGTTGCCGAAATAAGGCAATTCATTCAGCAGTGGAATATTATTGGTGATTACCTTGTCCAAATTCTTTTTATCGAGTTTTTCCAGGTTGGACGGGGTTGTAACGACATTGAACTCAGCCTTGGCCCCTTTACTGGTATCAATGGTGACAAAGCTGTTAACCACACCATAAAAAGTGGAAAACAAGGTCCGGACATTGACCAGCCGCATGCTCATAATGTCTATACTCACATAGTCCCGGTTAATTACGATCTGCTTTCCCAATTCCGGTTGCGGCGTTTGAGCTGCGGGGATCTGACTGAAATACCAGTTTTTGGATTCCGTCGAAAGCAGGTCACGAAGAAAAGTTGGAATATTCATCTTAAAGGTTTAAGAATCATAAATATAGCAATATTTTACAATATCAAATTATAGTTAAAATCATCACTTCCCCCGAATAAAACTCTGCACGTACCCCAACATTTTAACAAGCAACCCTTCCATCTCCTTCAACATCTTCTAATCCTTCGGATAGGCCTTAGATATGATCGTCGATGCCAGTATCTCCTCCCCTTCCGCCGATAAGCATGTACTGGAAATCTGCTGCGCCAGTTCTTTAAAGCTGCTATCACCAAATAGCTTTTATTCACGCAATAGCTTGAAGAAAAATGCGATCCGGTTGACATACATACTGAAATGCAGCTTGATATAAGGATTCTCCCTTTCATGCGTCTCTACAAAATCGATCTCTTCCTTGATCCACTTCAATAATCGCGTGCTCACCGAGTTCGCACGCAGGTCAAATGAGGGGGTGCCCAATTGCGTATCTTCCAGTACCAGTTTTTCGCATTCCGCATATTTTACGGCTACGGCTTTTGTCCATACTTGGATGAATTTCTTGCAATAAATATAGAAGCGGTCGTCGTTGAAATCCCGGCCGATCAACAGCGACATTAAAGCTTCCGAAGGGCTGTTGCAGTCCGCGTTCTCCCAATCTAAAATATCCAGTTTGGCGATATAATTAATGTCTTATATATCCGATGTTTGTAATAAATCAGGAAACTACCCATAGCCTTAAATCCGTCAGAAAGGGGTTCGAATTCCTTCCCCTAAGGCTGGAAGCAACTCTCTGCTTCCAAAAATAAGAGAGCATGTCCGAAATGATATTGAATTGCTATAGTGCCAACCATTCAATTATCCAGGTAAAACACCCTGTAACGATGATCGCTTTTCAGCAAAACATCAACATTGTCATCATTATAACCATCCTTCGTACCCGGAACTCTTAAATAATCCCATTCCGTCCCGCCTTCATCATCCCCCCTATCCGTCCGGAAGATGCTGCTGGCCGGAACATATTGCAGGTAACGCAGCGCCGTACTGGTTTCCGGGTGGTGGAACTTATCCCCCGCCGAAAAAATCACCACCTTTGGTTTAACCAGCTTCACAAAGGCAGCCGAACTGCCATTCCTCGCACCATGATGCGGTGCGATAATCACCGTTGACGGCAGGTATGGAGCCGCCCGTTCCACCATAAACTTTTCCGTCGCGATCAACGCATCTTCGGGATCATCCCTATGCCTTCCCACCGCATCCCCGCAAAACATAACCGAATTACCCCAAAAATCCAAGGATCGCTTAAGTTGCTCCTCTGAATTAGGTTAATTGAAAAAACGGCTTGAATCTGAATTAAATAGTTAATGCCGTTGATCATTTTAAATTATTGGCTATTAATGGCTATTTCAATAATTATCAAACGCAGGGTACGAGTACCTCTTTTGCCCAACGCAGATACTCGCTAGAACGAGCTAGGCCACGCTTCGTTTCTATAATACTCTTGTTATGCCGTCTGAGCATGCTATTTAGCTAGTTGGGGTTTACCCTACTTATAATCACCTGTTATAACATTGTTGCTATTAGCGTGTTCTTCCTTGATATCTATGGACATAAAGTCAACGCCCTTTTTATAGCGATTGTAGCGTCCATCATTATAGAGAAAAACACTATCATTGTATATTTTATTTAAGTTATAGCTAACAATCTTAACTCCCTTTGCAGATTCATGTATAATTTGACTTTTTTCATCCTCTAAAATAACAATTATGCTATCAGTGTTTTTGGGCCATATTATATCCATACTTTTTGTAAATGGCGAGGTGATATAACTTTCTGTTGTGGGTTGGGATAAGCCAGAGTATTTCCCCGGAATTATATAACAAACGCCGCTACGTGTTCTCCACATAGTAATACAATGACCATTTACCATACAAAAAAAGTGTCTTGAATCTCGCCGATAATCGGGAGGCATAATGAACTTTTTAACGCCCAGCCAAGCAACTGCGACAAGAAGCATCAACAACAACAAAAAAACTATTTTTTTCATACTTCAATAATTTTTAAAATCAGGATTTAAACACATGATATTTTATCTACCTCCTTTTATCATTTTAGACCACGCTTTCATCCCTAAGTCAAAACCAATTCTTTCAGCTTTTTGCGTCGTTTGGCCTTCCACTTCAGTAGGATTTCCTGTTTGCGAACGTTGTAAACCATCCGCCTTATCTCTAAACATATTCCAACTTATTCCCCAATCTCCTGCCATCCATCCTGCACCAATATTGCCAATGTCTCGTGCAGATGCAACAGTTGGAACATCACTATTTGAACTTAAACCAGGAACCCCATCAACAACGCCTCCACGGTATTTATAGGCTTCTTGTTGGTCTAATGGAACATCTTTGATTCCATCAGTTTCGCCATTGGGGCCATTTGTTTTGAAATCATATTTTTGATAGCCGTGGGCATTGTGGATATAATCTAAAATACTTAAACTCTTATTCCCAATAATTTTGTTATTCAAGAAATTAGCGCCGCTTTTATCTGACAAATCAATTTTAGCCCCAACTGCGGCCTTACCATTATCTTCTAAGAAAGAATGATCAGTCACCGACCTAGCGATGACCTTACTATTGGCATCATGCTTACTATTCGCATTTTTTACGAGATAAACGTTCTTATCTCCATCCGCTTTTGCATTAACGACGGTGTATGTCCCGTCTTTATTTTTGGTAACATCTGTTGAGAACATTCCATCAGGGTCTTTAAACCTTATAGGATTGTCACTGCCATAGGCATAAATTGAAAATCGTCTGCTTTTTTCAGATTTAGGGTCAACCGTATTCCACCGCACAATAACCGGATCATAGAACCTTGCGCCATAATCATACTGCCCTAATCCATCCTGTAGCTCCTTTCCATTGTAAAGATACTTATTTGTTGCATTAGCCTGCCTTTCCACATTCATTCCAAAAGGATAATATTCCTCTTCTCCTACCTTGCCATTGGTTTGGTCAAACGTTACCCGGTTATTGCCTAAGTGATCTGTTAAGGTGTATTCATAGGTATAAGTCCCCGCATTGTTATTCACCCGACCCTCTTCGGTTTGGATGAAGGCTATTGCTCCATTGGTGTATTGGATGCCGCTGATATAATCTGTATTGGTGGTGACGCCTCCTGCCGTACTTACCTTTCGCAACTTTTGCCCGGTTGCATCATAGGTGTAGATAATATTGATGATTGTTGCCGGTGCGGTTGATAGCACCGTTTGCGGCAGGTTCAGCAAATTGTAGGTAAGGTCTGCGTTGTTCCTGCCATCATGGTTTGCATTACCGTTTGCATCATAACCATAATTACTGGCTGTAATGCCGCTTACCGAGGTTAGCTGGTTGCCGTTATAAACGTACCCATAGGCCGTATTGCTCCCTCTTTTCAACGAGGTGATATTACCCAGGTTATCATAGGCAATGCCCGATTCGCTAATTGTTGTTGAACTGTTTCCAGACTTTAAACGATTCAGCGGGTCATAAGCGTATACCACATTCTGCTGACCGGGATACATTACTGAACCATAAACCTGGAACAGTTGTTCAGTTATATTGCCGTTGTAGTTTGGAAGTACCGTTGTAGTTTTAACCGAGTCATATCCAAGCTGCTGCGAAAACAACCGCGTAGCAGTTGGCGCCATCGCCGGGTCATTGATGCGTTTCAGCCAGCTCCGCTCATTATACTTATAACTGATGTCCTGCAAAAATGGAGCCGCCCCGGTTGCCCCGTGCAAGTGCTTCGCTTTTACCTGCCCGATCTCGTTATAATCCGCTTGTGACAGCAGGATATTGCTTCCTGTATTTATCTTTTCAAACGTTTGGTTTTTTCGGCCCATGTGGTCATAGCTGTAGGTATTGGCAACGGTAACACCCGGTACTGCCGCGGTATTGCCGGCATTTTTTATAAAATGCTGCCTGATTGTCGCCGTTACTTCGTTTGTAAAGTCGTAGACATTGGTTACGATATCGTAGTTGTAGGCACTTAGCACTCCCCCAAGGTAATGCTGCTGGTAGGTTTTTATATTCCGGCCAAAGTCATCATAATAATGGACGGCGCAAAGCATATCAGGGGTCGTATTGTAAATAGTATTCAGCACGGCTATTTTTGTCGCAGTAAGTAAACCTTTGGTCATCGCGCTGTTACCGATTACGACAAAGTCTGTCGGCAAGCCAGGTATATTTCTATAATCATCATAGTAATTGGTGGTTAATACGGGCCCCTGCGGATCAATGGTGCTGTAACCGGTTGGTTGTGTATTATCCTTACTTACCCATAAAACAGGCTGGTTGTTGATTGCCCAGGTAATGAGCCATTGCTCTAACACATGGCCCGGAGAGGCAATATTGCTATCCCCGGCGCTTCCTGTTAATGTGCCCGATGACCACAGTCCCGTGATGGCTACCCTGCCCTGGGCATCATATTTTATATAGGTCCATACCTGTGGTGATTGGCTTCGCTGAACCGCATCCTGGGTAAAGATCACCTGGTCAATTCGGTTGTACACCATAAATTCCCAGCCTTTTCCCGGAATTTTCTTTTCCATCAGCCTGTTCCGTGCGTCATAATGGTAGCCGTATATAAAGCTGGTAAATAAAGCATCCGTTTCTAAGATACTGGGGGGATACGGTGCCGTTGTTACCTGTGGTGGCGGGATCACATAGCTAAGGTTGTTCAGATCGTTATATACATAATAAGTAGCTAAGTAGCTTCCGGCATTTGCAGGGTCCGGTACTTTTTTACATACGACATGGCCTTCCGTATCCTTATATTCTATGGTGCTATTTCCATTCTCATCAGTAGTTGTAGTGGTATAAAGTGTACCTGCCGTATAAAAGGCGTTGCCCCCGGTTAGCCCGTTGCCGGCACTGTTTACCGCCCATAAAATAATATCATTTGCCGCATTGGTGCCATAACCAGCTTTTACCGTATGCCCGCCTGGTTGCCAGGATAAGCCTGGCGCACCCTGCTCCGTCACCCGGTTTAAGGGCGAGGGTTCAAAAACAGTTGTTGCTGATGGGTATTGGGTATTTACGACACCTGTTGATTGCTGGGTGCCTGTACTACCTACCGGATGATAAAAAGCCGACTGCGCACCGGTCAAAGCATCGGTTTTGTAGCTCCCATCGTTCGTGGTTGCAGCGTAGGGCAGGTGTTTTGTTACTTCCCTGCCAAACTGGTCATACGCTACGGGCTGCACAACATCCATTCCCAGCGGGCTGCCTTTTACATAAACACTTTGCAATGGCCTGCCCAATCCGTCAAAATACTGGATAGTTTGCATCAGGTCGCAGGTAGCGTAGTTAACTCCGGGTACAAAAGCCGGACTTCTTGGCGTTGATGTTTTTATATAATTCTGGTTGCTACTTGCGGCACTGTTTAGCAGCTGGCAGTCAGGATTGGCTATATACAGCTGCAGGCTGTTCCCCGCACTTGCTGTAAAGCTAAAATTGGTAAGCGTAATGCTGCTGTAATTGTAATAAGCCCCCGGTGCTGGTGTACCTGTCATTGTGGGTCCTACTAACTGTGCCTTTAAGGACAAAGCCGACAGCAGCAGCATAAATGCAGCTATTGAAACCTTCAGCCTGCTTTTTATATAATTTGTTATGATAAACATCTTGATAGGATAGGTGGTTGATAATAGGTTACTGGCCCAGGTAATGATAATCCATATGTTTTACGACATTCTTGTCTTTATCCTTTATGTTGATCAACCGCTGGAAGTTGTCATATTCGTAATAGCTTATTTCGCCCTTTGCATCTGTTGAACTGATTAAGCCTGCAAGCGGCGAATACGTATAGGTGGTCATTTGGCCATCTGCCGGATAAAGCCGCAATTCATCCACGAAACAGCTGCCTACAAACTGGGCATGTGTCGTACCAGAGATCGTATGTTGAAAATATGTCCAGCCGTTAATGGTTGGCCCCTGTGCAACGGAATTATTAGTAAGATAAGTTGAACCGTTGGTGATCCCCAAGGCGGTAGTTTGATTTTTTATCCAATAAGAAATGATATAACTTTTACTTGCAATTAGATTGTTATTACTTACATGGGCATAACTTAAGCTGTAGCATTTGCCTCCTGTAGGAGCAGTAGGATCAGAGTTTATGCCCAGCGGGTCGAAATTCCAGCCACCGCTTCCGTCCGCCTCAAAGGAGGTATAAGCAATGTCGGACAATACCGCATTTGTTACTTTAGCAATAGGATACTGTTTGTTGTAATCCCAGATATATGAACTATTCGGACTTCCTGTTGCTATTTGATGCTGCTGCAAGATGTTTCCGTTTGCGTCGTAAGCATCGAAAGACAAAAACGGCTGGTAATTGGGGTCCTTTGTTATCCCAGCATCACTGATGCCCGAAGGAACAAAGTTTGCTATGGCACCTGCATATTCTGACCGGTAAACTATATCTGCAAGCGGCTGGTTAACTTTAAAAGTTGTAAGGTAGGCGTCAGTTACCCTTGGGTTAGTGCCGTCAGCATTTTTTCTTAACGTATATTCTTCTACTACCGGGTCAATAATATGCTGTTGCTGTACATTATATAAAGCTAATGCACCTGGATTACTGGCACTTCCATCTAATCCGGCGTAGTCAGGAGGGTAAGTCATGTACTTGTCGATAAGGTCCCCTTTGCTTGTGGACGTCTCGATTAAACTGGGATTCATACAATTTGCAGAATAGGTATAATTACTGGATGTCTGCGTGGAAGTTAAACCACCGCTATCATACGTTTGAAGTATTTTACTTGACAGGAGCTTTGCTACATTGGTAATGATGCGGTATTGAGAGAAACAATCGTAGTCACCCGGAGCGCAAAAGTTTTGAGAAAGAATATAGTTTGCCAAGCGTTGATTCCTTAATCCCAAAACATACATAGGACCTGAATTCTGTGGAGAATATAACGAATAACTGTTATGTTCTTCGGTCACCTTAGCTCCATTTTCTTTATAAACGACTTTGGACATTAATAAACCCCTGTTCCAGTCGTAATTTAATGTAGGGGCATAAGGGTTTGTGTAATTGGTGCCAATATCTGTTCCGATTAAATCAGGAGCTTTATCCACATTAGGCGTACCGAAGCATGAAGTTACCGAAACACGGGACCATTTTGAAGGTGTAGGCAGCGTAAATAATCCGTCACAATAACCGTAGGTACCGGGATCGCAATTTCCTGGCTGATCAGATAAGTCACCATACCGGCCAGGGGTGCTGTAAGCGCTGACCGTCTTACCATTTCCTGTACTTACTTCTGTAACCTCGGAGTAAGCCACATTTAATCCGTCAAAACCACTCATCGTAAATTGCGGAATATCACCGATTACCAGGTTATGATTGTAATAATCAATAGTAGAAGGATCAAACTCTGTAGTAACACCCGGCCCTGTAGTTCCTTGATTGCCACGGTCCCAATAATCATAAAAATTTTCAACGTATGCGTAAACCGGCAAGTTAAAAAGAACGCCGCTCGTCACCGCCGGATTAAGCGTCTGGGTGTACTTAAATTGTTTTATTATATCGTTATTGTGAGATACACCGTCATAATCTATGGTTTGACTTAGCCTG
>JAQBOS010000172.1 GCA_028287925.1 Mucilaginibacter sp.
GAGACGGTAGCACAAAACGTCTACACTTTTGCAAAGGATATTTATCAGAGTTCCAATGTCAATGGTGACTGGAACGCGCCCTATCAGCAGGTATATTATTGCAATGTTGTTTTAGACGGCCTTGCAAAAATAAATGTTTCACCCGACCAGCTTTCAAGGTATAACACGATCAAGGGCGAAGCATTGTTTTTCAGATCTTACGCATTCTATAACCTGGTTCAAACATTTTCAATGCCTTATGATCCCCGGACCTCGGGAACAGATATGGGTGTGCCGCTTCCGGTAAGCTCTGATATCAATATACGATATGGCAGAGGGACTGTCCAGGAAGTTTATGATAAGCTCATCAGCGATATTAATACGGCGACAGCGCTTCTTCCTGCTAATCTATCTGCTGTGACAAAGCCTTGTAAACTAAGCTGTAATGCATTTTTAGCAAGGGTGTATTTGGCTATTGGCAAATACGATATGGCGTATACCTATGCCGATAAGTGTCTTTCCCAGTTCAATACCCTGGTTGACTACAACACTTTTACGCCGAACCGAAGCGCCTTGAGTTCAACTCCTTTGGCAGAAGACATATTTCATACTTCTCTTAACGGATACAGTATGACTGCCGGGGCGCAAATTGATAGTGTAATCTATAAATCATATGATAGCAATGATCTCAGGAAAACATATTTTTTCCGCCCCACACGGTCAGGTATCGGTTTATACTTCAGAGGAACATATGACTTTACAAACAATTATAGCGGCATTGCAACAGATGAAATTTACCTGATCAGGGCAGAGTCCAATACCAGGCTGGGAAACATCGCTTCAGGGCTTGCAGATTTAAACAGCCTGTTAAAAAACCGGTATAAAACAGGAACGTTTATGCCGGTGACGACTACTGACCCGGACATCCTGTTAAAAATGATCCTTTTAGAGCGGGAAAAAGAACTGTTCCTGCGCGGTTTACGATGGACCGACTTACGGAGATTAAATAAAGAAGACCGGTTCAAAAAAAATGTGGTTCACATTATTAACGGAGTCACCTATACGCCTTCCCCTAATGATCCTAAATATGCCATGCCCATTCCTACCCAGGAAATTCAATTAACCGGCATCCCGCAAAATATCAGATAATCACAACGTTATGAAAGTATTTTTTCTCATTCTCACAATGGCCTGGAGTAGTCATTTATTAGCCCAACCAGACTCAGCAATAATTAAAGGGAACCTGGGTTTCTTAAAAAACGGGGACAGCGTTATCCTGCAGGTTTACCTAAACCCCCTTTTTAATAAAGAGTCTGACATCATTAAAATAGTTAAAAAGGTTCACAAAGGCAGCTTTAGCTTTAAGGTTCCTGTAAACGAAACCTTCCGGTACATATCATTGCTATTACCTTATACGGGGGCTAATAAAGATGGCAGCAAAAATTTAAATGATTTCCTGATTGAAAAAGGAGACAATATCAGGTATTCAACTAAAAATCCCAATGAGTTCTCAGGACAGGGTTCAAAGAAATGGCTTATTCAAAAAAGATTAAGCGCAATAGATAACCATTTTCAGAATGGCAACAAAGGTTTCGATGGAATCATTAACCAGTTTAAGGTGATAGATTCAGGGTTGGTGATGAAGCTGAATCTGCTTTCAAAACATAAAATGGACCTGAACAACAATACAGCTAAAATTTTTGCAGCTGATAATTTTGCGCATTCATGGTATTTAAAGACCCTGATATTAAGAAATAGCCATGCGGATAAAATGGATATTGCCGGTATTTTATCAAATTATAAAGAGGTAACCGCCGGTAAATATTTTACCGCTCAGGATTCCTTAACCGTGCTTCCGGGATCAGTTTCTTTTTGCGAGGGTGTAATTGCAAAATATCGCCTGGATTCATGTTTCCGGAAAAATGAACCGTTTTTTGTATCACAATGTTACTATATCATTAAAGCACGCTATTCCGGGCTGCTCAGAGAGAAATTGCTGACCACCCTGCTTTACCGCTACCGCAATAGCGCGGAAGATATTTCAGATTGCCTTAACGATGCTGCCAGTCTGATCAGGGTTCCGGTTCTTAAAGAGGTCTTGGAAAGCCTTCAAATGGCTGGTTTTAAGGATACTGAAGTTTACAAATTTGCTTTATCAGATACATCCGGTAAAAAAGTATTATTGTCAGACTTTAAAGGCAAGATCGTGTTGCTGGATTTTTGGTTTACAGGCTGTTCTGCATGCACGCAATTATCTGGAAAATTAAGGAAAATTGAGCCGAAAATTGACCTTAAAAGTACTGTATTAATCAGCATCAATGTCGATCGGGATAGGGGCAAATGGATTGGAAGCGTGAGAGGAGGCCGATATACCTCACCTCATGGCATCAATTTGAATACAGGAGCCCTGGGAAATAAGCATCCCTTAATAAAACATTACTTAATAACGGCTTATCCCACCCTGCTCATTTTTAACAGGGAAGGAAAACGAATGCGAAACCCTCAAGATCCTTTAGCAGATGATGGCAAAGACCTGATATCCTTGTTGAATTAAAACACTAAACTGCTGATTGCCAATCAGCAGTTTAGTGTTAATAAATCAGGAACAACGATCAGGGTTTTATTTCACGCACATGGCTGGTTGAGGAATAACCGCTGGGTAAGGTATTATCGGCAGGCGGAGTAGCTGCCTGGTAGGGAGAACAGGCCGCAGTTCCTGTTACACAATTATAGTCATTGGGGTTTATTTGCTCCCAGGTGAAATTGTTCCCGGTTGTCTTTACCGGGTAGTAGGTATTTAATTTATTATTGTTCTTTGCATTGGTAAATGCACTGAACCCGATTGCCATGGCACCTATCATCAGGCCGAAGGCTATTTGCTTGAAGTTTTTCATTTTTTTTGTTTTTTGAAGACATATATTGAATTACTGAGCCAGAGCGCAGCTATGGCAATTGATATAAATGCGAGATTAAACCATATATGCTGCGACCAGCTTAACTTTTCGATGGCCCCACCACAACTGCATGGAAGTTCCTTTTCCCATAATAAGACGCTCAGTATATAACCCGTGAACAAGGTCATCAAACCGGTAAAGGCATAAAGGCCCCACCTGGCGAATTGCGGGATAAGCAGTAAAATAGAAGTGATGATCTCGGCTAATGGAACAAGCCAGGAAATATACACGGCAAACCCACTGATGATATGCACCTTTGACAGGCCATTTAAAAAATGGTCGTGGTCAATTATTTTGGCATATGCGGTGTACAGGAATAAAAACATGCAGACAAATCGAATGCAGGTGATTAGCTTTTCCTTTGCAAGTCTCGAAAACTGAAACCCGTCTTTTTTTAAAGTTACACTTTCCATAAAGTAATTTGGTGATCGACATCTTTGTAATTAAATGGTGGCTTCTGCCACCTGTAGGTACGTAACCCACGGTTCTTTTGAAATACTCTTTGTCACTAAAAACCCTTTCCTTTTTGTATTGCGCTAAACAGAGCAAGTGGTTAATAATTGATTGTTGATCAAAGTAACCGTATTCAAAAAGGCGAAAACAGTGACAAAAGGGTAGCAGGTAAAGATCCAATAAAACGTGCTTCCCGTAAGGAATTACCTTTCATTGGAGTCGCTTAAAAAAAATAGTATCAAAAAAAGGCAATTAGGATGGCTCTAAACCGCTACCTTTTACCCCCCTGATTGTTATTGCTTAACCTGCATGCTCTTCAGGAGAAAGTTCATCTGAGATAATTAACTGAATGTCTTTTTTGATACTGAGGTAATTCGCCATGATTATATCGTTATCAATGTGCCTAACCTGGGGAAGTTCTTTGTAAGCGCTTTCTTCTTCCTTAATACCCTGATGATCATTTATGATCTCATTATGAAATACTTTTAATTTGATTTTATTGTCAGGATTGTCCGCTACCATTCCTACAAACTCACCTGATGATAACGTCGCTATTTTGGACGCTGGAATAGCAAAATCCAACTGGGTGGATTTGCTGACAGAGGTATCCTGGCTGTTTATTGTGATGCTCTGGCGATCCTGCACGATTTTCCCAAATCGTTCGCTGAGCTGTTTTGCCGTATCCCCGGTCACTTGGCCGGATATGATATTGCCCACGATATTCATGATGACCTCGGCTTGTTCCCGACCATAGTCTTTTTTCAACTGGCTGTAATCCTGCACTGCTAAAGTAGTGGCTACTTTATTTGACCTCGCTGTTGCGATCAGACCGTCTATATTGTTGAAGTAAATAGTAGGAAATTCGTCGAAGATCAAATTGCATTTGAGTTTGTTCTTTTGATTGACCAGTTTAATTGTCCTGGAAATATATAAGCTGAGCACAGCACCGTAAACTTGTTGCTTTAATGGATTATTGCCCATGCATATAATCTTTGGATCATTCGGATTATTCAGGTCCAAGGAAAAATCGTTACCCGAAAGCACGAAGTAAAGTGATGGAGAAACTAACCGGGCCATGCTGATCTTGGCGCTTGCGATCTGACCTTCTAACTGATCATAAGCTTCATTCTGCCAGGCCGATATAAATGGATTAATTAGCACCTCTATTTCAGGTTCTGTCTTTAATAAAGCGAACAGGAATTTGTATTCCACCTGGGCAAGTTCAATAACATGGGGTAATGTACAATAAATACCACCCTCATATTTTTTCAGAAACCAAATGAGTGCGGTTACGAAATTTATCGGAGATTCGACAAAGAAATCACCCTGCTTTTTTATCCACTCTCTATTCAATCCTAACATAAATGTTCGGGAAGACTCCATTGCATCTGTGATATCCAACATGCTTGCCGGATCAAGTGGATTGCACCGGTGCGACTTGTTCAAGTCCTCAAAATTGATGACATAGAATTTTGGCTTTACCTTATACTTCTTACTATGATTTAACAAAGTGTTATAAGCTATCCTGGTCAAATCATCATACTTGAAATCATAAAGAAACAACGCAAACCCTTTTTTTATATTTTGCGTTATCACATGACGGATCACGAAATGGCTTTTTCCAGACACGTGGATCCGGGGTTGCCCAATACAAGCACACCCCGGAACGGATTTACAATTGAAATAAATGAATTACGTAGTTTACCTTTTAAATTATACCTGGCCGGGAGATTAATAGAATACTCATTTTCCAGTTTCCGTTCCTCCTGGGGAAAGGTTTCATTTTCGTTATTAAAAACGTCGTTGCTTAAACTGACATTGATGATTCGGTACATCATGCTTATGCCCGTAAGAAAAAGCAGAAAGCCAACAGTTGTCACCGATATATATAGCGTAGCTATTAAAAGATGGGATGCCTGGAGTTTAAACAAAATAGCACTTGCGTAATATAAAAGCAAACCCAATACGGTATATGTTAGAGCGTTCGAGAATTTGATATGCTCGACTTTTTTTCCTTTTGTACCGATTAATGAAATAATAAGAAAACCAATGGCGATCGACTTTACAAATAAGATTCTCTTAAAAACCGGTAGCCGATAGATATTCACCAGCACCTTGTCAACAATGGAATATGAAATATGTAATGCGCGAAATGCGCCATAACAGCTGAAATAGAAATGTAGGATCAGTACAAGAACTCCCAGAAATCTGGTGAAATCTATGATCTTTCTTAATGCCTGTTCATTTTCTCCTGTTTGCATAATTTTAATTTTAGAGATTTAATTTCCTGCGTTTTTTCTTTTTCTTCTTCGACCCAAACTGATTTGGTAAAGCTGAATTCGGATCAAGGGGATTTAATAACTCCTCCAATATCCCGT
>JAQBOS010000345.1 GCA_028287925.1 Mucilaginibacter sp.
AACGTGTAATAAGTGTATTCCGCAGAATACAAAAACAAAGGACCTTGATGCATTTGGATCTGTAAAGAAGATCTGCATTTTATAGGTCAATACATAGCATGCATAAATCTGTAAAATAAAAAATGCAATTCCTAAAAAAACCGTAAGCCATAAGTACAGCTGCTGCTTACCAAATTGCAACTGTTTGGCGGCTCTTGATGCGATAAACATGGTCATGCTGCTTATAATTATAACTATGGTGCTGTACAAAAAAGCCTGAGGCATCTGTACATTTAGCCCATGTCCTTTTCCCCCGCTGTAAACTATAAAGCCACTGCTAAAAGCCGCAAATAGCATAAAAGAAACGAATACAAAGATCCACATGGAGAATTTTTTGGCTCCCAGGTTTAATTTATCTTCTTGTTGTTGCATCTGAGCCATCATTTCACCTTTCCTATAAAATCAAATAAAAACATTAGCTGCACTATTGGCAGATAAAAAAACGACCCATACATTAAATACTTCGCTTCTTTTATCTGACGGGTGCGTAAAAGCATTAGAGCCAGATAAAAAAACAACCAGCTACATACCAATGAAACCCCGCCTACATAATAACCGCCATACCCATAATAAGTTGGTAATAAGCTAACCGGTATTAATATTGCAGTAGATGCAAAGGTAAATAATGCGCTGGTTAAATTTCTTTGCCCTGATGGCAATAATCTAAAGCCCGCAAGTTTATAATCATCATCAAGCACCCAGGCTATGGCCCAGAAATGCGGAAACTGCCATACAAACTGGATCCCGAATAATATTAAAGCTATAGCATCAATTTGAGGATGTGCGGCCACATAACCAATAAGCGGTGGTAAAGCCCCCGGTATGGCGCCAACAAACACAGCAATTGGCGATTTACGCTTTAAAGGTGTATACACAAATGCATACAGGATCACTGAGAATACAGAAAGATAACCAGCTGTTAAATTAAGCTTTCCAAGCAAAATGGTGCCGGCAATCCCCATAAATAAACCCATTACCAAACCTTGTCCGGTGGTCATCCGTCCGGCAGGTATGGGCCTGTCCATGGTACGTTTCATCAGCTTGTCAAGGTCTTTCTCTATTATTTCGTTAAAGCAGTTGGCGGCAGCGGTTACCAAAAAGCCACCGGCAATAAGCATCAGCCAGTTACTCCAGACAATTTCACCATTAACTTTACTTCCTATTAAAAATGATATGGAAGCCGAAAACACCACCAAAAAGGTGAGTCTTAACTTTATCAGCTTTGAAAAATCGCTCCAGATCATTGTTGAACCCCTCCTTTAACCGACTGATATAAATTTAACATCAGGTAAAATTGCGCGCTGAAAACCAATGTCGCCAGCAATACGTGCGCCGCTTGTGCAACTGGCGGTAATGCCCAGTAGGATAACAAGATCCCGGTAACAATTTGCAGCATTATCATCAAAAACACAAAGCTCATTATTTGTTGCTGTAAGGAATGACGGCTAAATGTACGACGCATTAAAGCATACAATACAATGTTAGCTACCAATACCAATATAGCCACGTCCCTGTGCTGTGTAAAAATAGCACCGGCATTGCTTATCCAGTCATCGCGGTAACCGCCCTGTAAATGGCCGGCAACAGCGTCAATTTTTTCTCTCACCTCACTGCCAAAAGCAATTTGTACAATGCTTATTATTAAAGCCAGTAACGTTGCAATATGCGTTACCGGGTTAACACTAAGCTTTGGCCTGCCATAAACCCGTGCCAAATGGTAAGTAATTATGCTTAAAGCCAATATGGCCAATGCAAGCAGCATATGTACCGTAACTATCCATGCAACCAGGTTTGTTGATACAACTATTGAGCCCAGCCATCCCTGGAAACCTACCAGTATCACATTCAAAACACTTAATACAGGTATCAGTTTATTTTCGCTGCGGTAACTAAACGCTAAAATCGCGGTTAATAATAAAAAGATCCCCGAAACAGCCCCCAAAAGCCGGTTAATATATTCCGTCCAGGTTTTGGCCACGTTAAATTCTTCGGGAACCAATATTGATCTGTCCTGGCGGATGCGTTTTGCCAGATCACTGTAGCCAAACACATCCAATGTTTTAGCAAAACGCTGATTTTTGGCTAAACGGCCGGCAACATACTTCTGCTTATAATCTTTTGGTAACTCTGAGCTGCTTGTTGGCGGTATATATCTTCCAAAGCACTTAGGCCAATCGGGGCATCCCATTCCCGAACCAGTACTACGTACAACTCCGCCGGCAAGTATCAATATAAATAGCAGAATTATAGTAGCGAGGTTGATTTTTTGGAATCGGATTTTCGACGTGGATGTCCTCATGTTTTAAAGCTGAAAGCCAAAAGCACAAAGCAGAAAGCTGAAGCAGCCTCCACAACATGCCTGCTCCAGGTGTTGTATCAGTTTATTTTAAAAATTTAGGGTACCTGTTATGGAATTATTTCCGGTACAGATACCCTAAAAGATCAGATCGGTAATAAAACTATTTTACCGCTTCGTTAGCTTTTTGTGCATTTGTCCATTTGGTGTGTTCTTCCAAACCACCTGGATTATCTTCAAAGTCATGAGGCAGATTTGAGCTCATGGTTTGTGAAAACGGTACGTTTTGCGGTATAAAATCTTCATCATGCCCGGGCTTGCTGTAATCATATGGCCAGCGGTATACTGTAGGGATCTCTCCTATCCAGTTACCGTGATGATGCTCAATCGGTGCTGTCCACTCCAATGTATTGGCATTCCATGGATTCTGAACGGTTTTCTTACCCCAGAAAATAGAATGAACAAAATTGTATGCGAAAGCTAATTGAGCAATACCCGCCATAATAGCCGCCCAGGTTATAAATACGTTTACTGTTAACCAGCGTTTCATTGATTCAAACTCGGTGAATGCATAGTAACGACGGGGTACACCGTCAAGCCCCATAAAGTGCATCGGGAAAAATACCAGGTAAGCGCCAATAAAGGTTAACCAAAAGTGCAGGTAACCTAAACGCTCATCCATCATCCTCCGGTACATTTTAGGGAACCAGTGATAAACACCGGCAAGCATCCCGAATATGGCCGCAGAACCCATTACAAGGTGGAAGTGGGCAATAACGAAATAAGTATCGTGCAGGTTTATATCCAAGGCAGCGTTACCCAGGAAGATCCCGGTTAAACCACCAGAGATAAAGAATGAAACCATCCCGATAGCAAAAAGCATAGCCGGAGTGAAACGGATATTACCACGCCACAATGTAGCCAGCCAGTTAAATGTTTTTACCGCCGAAGGCACCGCAATAATTAACGTTGTGATCATGAACACTCCACCCAGGAACGGATTCATACCCGTTACAAACATGTGGTGACCCCAAACTATAAATGATAATACGGCAATACCTATTAAAGAGTAAACCATCGCATGGTAACCGAAGATAGGCTTACGCGAGTTTACCGCCAATACTTCGGATGACAGACCCATCGCTGGCATAATAACTATATATACCTCGGGGTGACCCAGGAACCAGAACAAGTGCTGAAACAATATCGGGCTACCACCTTCATAAGGCATAACCTTTCCGTTCAGTACAATGTCAGAAAGATAAAAGCTCGTACCAAAGCTCCGGTCGAATATCAATAATACCACACCTGCAACCAGTACAGGGAATGATAGTACACCCAATACAGCAGTAAGGAATAAAGCCCATACAGTCAAAGGCATTTTCCATAGATCCATGCCTTTAGTACGCATGTTTAATACAGTACTGATATAGTTAATACCGCCCATTAGTTGCGAGGCAATGAATAATACCATACTGATCAACCATAATGTCATACCCATATCTGAACCGGGCATAGATTTTGGCAATGCCGATAATGGCGGATAAATTGTCCAGCCACCGCTTGCAGGCCCTTTTTGAACAAGGAAAGATGACAGCATGATCAAACTGGCAATAAAGAAGAACCAATAAGAAAGCATGTTAACAAATGGAGATGCCATATCACGTGCACCAACCTGAAGAGGGATCAATAAGTTTGCAAAGGTTCCGCTCAATCCGGCAGTTAATACAAAGAATACCATGATGGTACCGTGTATGGTAACCAATGACATATAAAAATCAGGGCTGATCCTTCCGTTAGGAGCGAAACGACCTAATAATGTTTCCAGTATAGGGAATGATTTATCCGGGTAAGCAAGCTGGATCCTGAATAAGATAGATAAGGTCATTGCAATAAATGCCATAATGATCCCTGTAACCAGGAATTGTTTGGCTATATATTTATGATCCTGGCTAAATACGTATGTATTCAGAAAAGTTGCTTTATGGTGGTGTTCGTGACCTTCTTCGTGATGTACAACTCCGTGATCGTGAACTGCTAATGTTGACATAATCGTTACTCTTATATTAATTGTTTAACGCTAACCTGTTTGATGCTGCCTTTACCTGCACCGCTGGTGTTGCATCAGCAAAATGCAACTCTTTCTTTAACGGGTCAGATAAATATGGTTTTTGTTTTGCTATCCAGTCTTGGTATTCCGCTTGTGTAACAACGCGCACTACTTTCTGCATGTTGTAATGGGCGCCTCCGCATATTTTGTTGCAATAAAGCAGGTATTCAAAATTAGGGTTATCAGTTTTTCTCCGCATTTCGGCAGTGGTAATAGTTGGTACAAATTTGAAGAAAGTAGGCAAGCCCGGTACTGCGTTTTGCTGCAACCTGAAGTGCGGCATATAAACACTATGGATTACATCCTGTGCATGAATGTTTAAACGTATCGACTGATGCACAGGCAAAACTAAAGTGTCAGCCGAAATATCATCAAGACTATTTCGGTCTTTAAAATCGACACCCAGCTTATTTAAAGCTGTATATAACCTGAAATTCAGCGATCCAAGTTTTCCATCGGCACCAGGGTAACGAAGCTCCCAGGCAAACTGATGACCGGTAACATCGATATTTAAATCGCCTTTTTGCTGACTGCTGTCCTCAACTTTTTGCCATGTAAAAAATCCAAACACAACCAATATGGTTAAAACTGCTGCCGGGATAATTGTCCAGATCTTTTCAATCAGGTTATTGTGCGGTAAAAAGTAAGCTTTACGTTTATCAGAACCACGGTAAACAAATGCGAAGCCAAACAGGCAGATCTGTGTTATTACAAATACTATCAATGTAAGTATAGTAGTTGTGGTAAACATACTGTCAATTGCAACGCCATGAGCTGATGCCGATTCAGGCAGTTTCATGCTTCCCTGCACGTCTAATGACCAAAAAGCCCCGTACATTCCTGTTATAAGGAATAAAGCACAGCAAACGCCCATAATGCCATTCCAGTTCAGGCCTTTTTTACCCTGCATTTTTTGGGTAAGGTCATAAACCCTTAATATTTTACCCAGTATGGCAACACAAAGTGAAGCTACAAAAAATAGTAACACGTAATAGCCAACCCCTGTCCACATGGCGCTCTTATCAACAGTAGCGGTATCAGCCGCCGCTGTTGCCTGCGCCATTAACTGGTTTGTGCCAAACAGCACGAACGCTGCAAAAAGCGATAGTGTTTTTTTAGAATTTATTAGTTGTTTGAATCCCATTTTAATGGTTGTTTGGTATTCCTTTATTTAGTGCAAAAATAACAATTATTACAAATGATGGTGAAGGCTCTCTTCAAGCAGCGGGTGTTTTTTAGGAACCAGCGATTTAAACTTGCTTAACGCACTTGATACCATAAATATGAACAAGCCTATAAAACCAACAAATAAACATATTTCAATCGGGCCTATCTCTACCGCCCAGCTTGATTGCGGGCCTACAGTACCTGGCATAATCATTTGCCAGTAATCAAGCCAGTGGCCACATATTAATATAATACAAGCTACTTTTAACACACTAACCTTACGTTTTGAATCGCGTGACATTAAGGTTAACAGCGGTGTAAGGAAGTTTACAATAATGTTTAACCAAAACCATGGCTTAAACTGCGGCTCCCACCTTCTGTAAAAATAAGCGGCTTCTTCAGGGATGTTTGCATACCAGGTTAACAGGAATTGTGCAAACCACAAGTAAGTCCAGAATACAGAGAAACCAAACATTAGCTGACCTAAGTTGTGCAAATGATCTTCAGTTACCCATTGCATGTAACCGGCTTCACGTAAAAGTATCAGTGTTAAAGTGATAACTGATAAACCACCAACCCAAAGAGCGGCAAAGTTATACCAGCCAAACATGGTTGAAAACCAGTGTGCCTCTAATGACATTATGGTATCAAAAGCAAATAACGGAACGGTAAAACCAAATA
This sequence comes from Mucilaginibacter sp., assembly GCA_028287925.1. Taxonomy (GTDB): domain Bacteria; phylum Bacteroidota; class Bacteroidia; order Sphingobacteriales; family Sphingobacteriaceae; genus Mucilaginibacter. The sequence continues at coordinate 6,294 of JAQBOS010000345.1, forward strand.
TTAAAAGGAATATAACCGATACCTTAAAGCTTTTGTTATAATTAAACATACCGCCAAGCTCATCCTCGTTGTTTGAGTATTTTACCAATAAGCGGCCTAACCAGCTATAGCTTCCTAAATAAATAACCAAACGGATCAAAAAGAACGGTATATTTAAATAGCCTGATTTAGCAGTAATAATAGCATCGTAATTTTCATTACCCTTTATGGTTACGCCTTTAAGCGCCCAAAGTTTATACAGGTAAGGAATTGAGGTCATTTTACCTTCCTCATTAGGGCCGGTATGTGTAATAAATAAACCAGCGCATATAATAGCAAGTAATATAATACCTGCGTAAGGCAATACTTTAGCAAATGCCTGCGGAACACGAAGCACTGCTGTTGACCAGCCTGCCTGTGCTACATACTGCACAGCGCAAAAGAAAATACCGCAAATGCAAACGCATGAAAGGTAATAACCGTTAAGCAGCAAGTTTGCAAATGTGCGTTCACCCGCGCCTGATGCAAAGCCAAAGATTAATCCAACCAGACCAATAACGATCATGATCAGGCTCCAGGTTCTGGCCCTGCCTTTAAATTCAAATTGCTCGTCGAAACTATGAGAATTGTTCATTAATAATAGCTTATAAAGTTTGTAAATGGTGAACGTACATAATTACTTTCCAGCGTTCTTTAGGCTCAAGCTGTGAAGCGTATGAACCCATTGCGTTTACACCATAAGTAATAGTATGATAAATTTTACCGTCTGTCAGATCTTTCATTGCGCCGCCGCGTGATGATTGTCCTTTTGAATATGATGGAGGAGCCGGGAAACCGTGCGCTACCACCAAACCATCGCCCTGCCCGCTTACACCGTGGCATGGTGAGCAAAAATGCTCAAACAAGATCTTGCCATCGGCATAGTTTGCCTGCGTTTGCGGCAATGTGCTTTTTACTTCAAGGCCTGCTTTTTCGTATCCGTCCTTATTGTTCGGGTAGTCAAATCTTACAAAACCCAGCGGAGTAGTACCTGCCGGCGGAACCTGCGCAGTTTTACCATCCTTAAAGTTGTCATTTTTCTGGTCGGGGTCGTATGCAATGTGCTCATACATATTGGGAGCGTATTCCCATCCGGTACTTCTCTTATCCTTGCAAGATGTAACTATAATCGTTGCAACGATAGCAATAACCGTTATGCCCAATATTTTAATTTTATTCATAGCTAACATATTTTCTATCGTTATGCTTAACTTCTACTGCGCCTGCTTCTTTTAATAAATTAGTGATGTCCTCGTGCGGGATGTTTCCCTTTGCGTCAATGGCTATAACAAACCTGTCATCGGTAGCTCTTAAATCCATTACCCTCGGTGTACGGCCCGGAAAAAGGTGGGTTGCGTAAAAGAAGGTAAGTGTCATCCCAAATGCTGTAAATAATACAGTCCACTCAAAAGTGATTGGAATAAAATCAGGGATGGCAAAAGCAGGTTTACCGCCAATGTTCATAGGCCAATCCTGTACAAGCATGTAATATGCCATGCTGAATATAGTTGTACCACCCAGGCAGCCAAACATAAATGCTGCATAACCCAAACGAGAATCCTTTATACCAAGCTTCCTTTCAATACCGTGGATAGGCATTGGTGTGTAAACATCGTAAATAGGAACACTGTTTTTTTGTAGTGTGTCAATCCCGTTCATCATTTCATCGGGATCTGCAAAAAGGCCTAAAATATATTTCGTGCTGCTCATTTTTATCTTTTTTGGTAATCAGTAATATCAACGCTGTCAAACGATGTTAATGATTCTTTATAATACTCCACCTGTTCAGGCTCTAAATGACCGCCATCTATCAATTTCTTCTTAGCCTGCTCGCTGCTGCTCTTCAGGATCAGTTTCACTTCGGCCATTGCAATTGAAGGCAATACGCGGATGAATAACAGGAACATAGTAAAGAACAAACCTATTGAACCAACAAACACGCTTACGTCAACCCAGGTTGGATAAAACATTACCCAGCTTGACGGTATAAAATCACGGTGCAGGGAGGTAACGATAATAACAAACCGCTCAAACCACATCCCGATGTTTACCACGATAGACAATACCCATGAAATTGGAATATTTGTACGGATCTTTTTAAACCACATTAACTGGGTCATCAGTACGTTACAGCCGTACATCATACAACCTGCCCACCAGTATGGCCCGATAAACCTGTTCAAGAAGGTGTATTGCTCATATTCGCCGCCTGAGTAGTAAGCGATAAAGAACTCGGTTAGGTAAGCCACACCTACAATTGATCCGGTTAAAAGGATGATCTTATTCATCGCTTCAATGTGGAACATGGTGATGTAGTTTTCTAAACCTAATACTTTACGGGTTACCAGCAACAGAGTTTGCACCATGGCAAAACCTGAGAAGATAGCTCCCGCAACGAAGTATGGAGGGAATATAGTGGTATGCCATCCCGGTTCAAGAGAGGTAGCAAAGTCCATTGATACAATGGTGTGTACGGATAGTACCAGCGGGGTTGAAATACCTGCCAATATTAAACATACCGTTTCAAAACGCTGCCATGTTTTTACTGAACCAGTCCAGCCGAAAGACAATACAGAATATATTTTTCTGCGGATGCCTGTAGCACGGTCGCGGATGGTTGCAAGGTCAGGCAATAAACCTGTATACCAGAATACTAATGATACGGAAAAGTAAGTTGAGATCGCAAATACGTCCCATACCAGCGGAGAGTTAAAGTTAACCCAGATTGAACCGAACTGGTTTGGCAGTGGCAAAGGCCAGTATGCCAACCATGGGCGGCCCATGTGTGATACTACGTATGTGGCGGCACAAATTACCGCGAAGATCGTCATCGCTTCGGCCGACCGGTTGATGGAGTTACGCCAGTTTTGACGGAACAATAATAAGATTGCCGAGATAAGCGTTCCGGCGTGACCAATACCTACCCACCATACGAAACCGGTGATATCCCAGGCCCAGCCTACTGTTTTGTTTAATCCCCATGAACCTATACCATACCAAAATGTATAACTCACGGCAAATACCCAAAGGCATGCACCTAACGACGCTACGGAAAAACCAATCCACCACGCTTTGCCGGGCATATTTTCAACAGGGCGAAGTACATCATTTGTAATTTGGGCGTACGTGATGTTTTTTCCCGTAATTAACGGTTCCCTGATTATCGATTCACTATGAGATGCCATATTTTAAAATCTCTCTTGTAATTAATTAAGCCTCTTGTTCAGATATATTTCTAATTTTTGTTTGGTAACCAACACCTGGTTTTACGTTTAACTCTTCTAAAACGTAGTAAGTTCTTTCGCTCTTTAAAGCTTTTGAAACTTCAGATTCGGGATCGTTAACATTACCAAACACGATAGCGTTAGCCGAGCATGTTTGCTGGCAAGCCATTTTAATATCACCGTCTTTAAGCGGGCGTTTTTCAATTTTAGCTTTAAGCTTGCCTGCCTGGATGCGTTGGATACACATTGAGCATTTTTCCATAACCCCACGGAAACGTGTAGTAACATCAGGGTTAAGTACTAATTGTGTATGCTCGTTGTTCAGGTAGTTATCAAAACGAGAATCGTTCCAATAGTTAAACCAGTTAAAACGACGCACTTTGTACGGGCAGTTGTTAGCGCAGTAACGGGTACCCACACAACGGTTGTAAGCCATGTGGTTTAAGCCCTCAGATGAGTGAACAGTTGCTAATACCGGGCAAACAGTTTCGCATGGTGCATGCTCACAGTGCTGGCAAAGCATCGGCTGATAAACAACCTTTACGTGGTCAAGGTCTTCAAGCTTAGCAATTTCATGCTCTCTTGTAACACCGCCATCGCCATTATCATTAAAGCTGTAGTAGCGGTCAATACGGATCCAGTGCATTTCGCGGCGTCTCCTTACTTCATCCTTACCAACAACCGGAACGTTGTTCTCAGCGCTGCAGGCTACCACACAGGCACCGCAACCGGTACAAGCGTTAAGGTCAATCGCCATTACCCAATCATAAGCAGGGCGATCATATTTTTGCCAGAACAAATCCGGTTTATCATATTCTTTATGGCCTTCACCCTTACCTGTACCCGTTGCAGGGTTCTTAAGGTATTCGGTGAATGATGCTTCTTTTATAATACTGTTACGCCCCTCGATAGAGTGGTGTGTTTGTGTTTGTGCCAGCGGAGAATTTTCACCTGTTGGCGTCAATGTTGCAGTAGCGCTTGTTTGTAACGTTCCGTTGCGTAAGCTATGGAAAGGGAAAGCGTTTTTACCAACATTAATACCAACCGGGCCAACAACTGTACGGCCGTAACCAACAGCTACCGATATAGTTCCTTGCGCCTGGCCTGGTTGCGATAATACAGGCAATGCTATTGAATAGCCGTTTGCATCTATTTTAACAACGTCACCATCCTGCAAACCTTTCTTCTTCATATCCGAAGGAGACATGGCTGCAAAGTTATCCCAGGTTACTTTTGAAACCGGATCAGGTAATTCCTGCAACCATGGGTTATTGGCACGTTTACCATCGCGAATTGCTACGGTTTGATAAAGCTGTAATTCTGTTTTATCGCCTGCAAGCAGGTTGCTGTGATCTATTATAGTTTGTGCAACTGCATTAAGGTCTTTACTGAATGTATATGAACCTGCAGTTACAGGCGCTGCTTTAACAAAGCCTGTTTGTAAAAGGGTTTCCCATCCGCTCTGGCCTGATAAACCACCTTTAGCCAACAGGTTTTTATCCCAGTTGTTCCTTACGTAAGTATAGTAATCCTTAGCAGGGATATCACTCCATTTCATCAGGCTTTGTTCAGCCTGGCGGGTGTCATAAACAGGGTTAATGGTTGGCTGCAATACAGTATAATATCCTGATAGGGCATTGTCATCACCCCATGATTCCAGGTAATGATGATTTGGAGCTACGATATTACAAAGCGCAGAAGTTTCGTCAGCGTTTGAAGCGAAAGACACTCTTAAGCCCACTTTCTTCAATCCATCGGTAAAATCTTTGCTGCTGTAATAATCATAAGCCGGGTTAGCATTCAAAAAGAATACTGCGTCAACCTGGCCGCTTTTCATATCGCTTACCAGCTCGGCAAACTCAGCATCGTTACCAGCATATTGTAATGATGGATTATCCAGATCAATAGTAGTTCCGTAGCTGCCCAGTAATGAGTTGATGGCGTTAACCAAAACCTGTGTAGCCACATCGTTCGAACCTGCAACTACCAGCGCTTTGCCTTTAGCTGCAACCAATTCTTTAGCTGCTATAGTGATTGCATTTTCAGCAACTTTATTACCTATTGCTTTTGTACCTGCTAATGTTGATCCTGATATTGCGTTGTATAAAGCAACCAGCGCCAAACCTTCTTCCGACGGTTTAACAGGGATCCTTACGTCAGCATTTGAACCTGTAAGGCTCATACCAGATTCAAACTGGATATGGCGCGACATTTTTTTGCTTTCGAGCGATTTATTGTTCCTGTTTGAAACGTACTGCCTGGTAAACTCTTCCGGAGAGATCCAGGTACCAAGGAAATCGGCGCCGAAGCTTACAATTATATCAGCCTTATCAAAGTTGTAGTGCGGCAATACTGCTTTACCAAAACTGTTTTGATTGGCCTGGATAATACCGGTATATGATACCGCATCGTAATTAATATGTTTGGCAGCAGGGAATTGCTTTATAAAATCAGCAATAACACCCAAAGTTGAAGGGCTGCTAACTGTTAACGATACAATGCGGATCTTTTTGCCTGATGCTTTAATGTTTAGCAGTTCTCTAACTACAAAATCATCAACCTGTGCCCATCCGCTGTCGCTACCATTCTTTAGAGGGTTTTTCAAACGGTTAACGTCATACAGGTCAAGCACTGATGCCTGCGCCTGTGCGCTTGCACCACCCTTTGCTATAATGTCATTCGGGTGACCTTCAATTTTGATCGGACGGCCCTCGCGGGTTTTAACTAAAATAGCCTGTCCTTCGTAAGTTGAAGTATAGTAGTTGGGAATCCCCGGGGTAACTTCCTCCGGTTTTATTAAATAAGGTATTGATTTATGAACCGGCACTTTCTGGCAAGCAGCCAGGGTTACAGCACCAACGCCAAAGCCCAGTGCTTTCAAAAAATCGCGTCGCGGAGATTTGCCTTCCAAACCACCACCGGTTAAAACTTCTTCGATAGGAATAGGCTCCGCAAATTCGTGTTTATTTAATTCAACAAATTCCGGGGTTTTGTTCAGCTCTTCTAAACCTTTCCAGTATTTTTTATTGCTATCCATTTAAGCTATATAAACTGTAATGCTACGTTTTAATAATATTAATAATGGCACTTACCGCACTCAATCCCACCCATTAATGCGGCGGTAACCTTTTTGCCGTCTTTCAGCAAATCATGCACCTGCTGCAGGTTTTCGTAATAAGCGTTACCCTTCATGTTAACATCTGTGCGTTTGTGGCACTGGATACACCATTTCATGGTAAGCGGCGAATATTGATAAACCTCTTTCATTTCCTGGATCGGCCCATGGCAGGTCTGGCATTTTAAGCCGGCAACCTTAACGTGCTGCGAGTGGTTGAAATAAGCAAAGTCTGGCAGGTTATGAATCCGTACCCATTGCATAGGTTTTGTTTTTGTGCTGTCGTATTTTTGAGTTTGAGGATCATATCCCAACGCATCGTAGATCTTATGGATCTCAGGCGACTCGGTTTTAACAACCTTGTGGCAGTTCATACATACGTTTAATGACGGGATTGATGCATTTTTTGATTTGTATGCACCTGAGTGGCAATACTGGCAATCAATTTTCATTGCGCCTGCATGCAGATCATGCGGGAATTTAATTGGCTGTACCGGCTGGTATCCCTGGTGAACGTTGGTTGTCCACATGGTAACCCAGGTCCAGCTGCCTAAGGCAAGTGTACCGCAAAGCAATACAAAGAAAACCAGTTTCTTATTTTTTGCAAGTTTCTTTAAGCCGGCTAAACGGTCAACAGGCTCACCTTCAACTTCCTCTTCTTCTAAAACTATACCGTCTTTGTTTTTTTGTAACAAACGCTCAAGCGTTGCAATTACCCTGTTTAATACCAGTATAATAATAAAGGCAAGTATAATTACACCTAATAGCGAATAGATAACTACGTCGCTGGGACCAGATTCAGTAGTAGGTTGGTTAGGGTTAGTACCTTCTTTTGGTTTTGCCTGCAAAGTTTTCCAGTCACTACGTACGTACGTAATAATGTTGGTTACATCTGCATCACTAAGTTCCGGAAAAACAGTCATGCTTTTCTGTTCAAACTTGTTGAAAATGGCAAGAGCCTTAGGGTTTTTAGCTGTAATTAAAGCCTGGTTGTTCTGGATCCATTTGATAAGGTATTTATCATCTGTTTCTTCAGTTAACTGGGGGCCTAAAGCCGGGCCGGTCAGGATCTGATCAACCTTGTGGCACGATGTACATTTGGCCTTAAACAGGGCCTCGCCCTTAGCGGCATCCCCCTGCGCATGGGCTTGCAGACCCAAAAAAGCAAAACAGGCAATCAGTAGAACCGACCGTGAGAATTGTTTAAAAATCAATGAGAAACTCCTCATAAAGCGTATTTATACTAAATAATTTTATTGTTAATGATTGATATTCACGAAGAAATGTATGTATAACCCGAAATTTTCAGTCACAAAAGTAAAATTTATTACAGTATGAGTGACAAATAAATGACACCAATATCTAATTTATAATTGTTCTAAATAAGTTTTTATTGTGCCTTAAATCGTTAAAAATCCATAATTATAGTGTCTGTTTTACAACAATGGTTAACAACTTACTACTCAAAAGCTTACACAGGTTTTGCAAAAGATAAATCTTTTTAGCAGATGTTGAAGGGATAAAAGGCTGGTGGGTTGATCATCTTTCGTTTTTATTCGTTTCCGGGAGTTTAACATAGCTTAATCTGTGGACAGACATGACCGAAGTACTTAACTCCGTAACAATAAAGAAATTGTCACGTCTAAACTGTCGGCATGATCAATTCATTTCTTGCGGCCAAAGTACAATTAAAAACCCTCAATTAATTCCTTTGCGGTTTTTTGTGAAAGTCCAAAATAAAACTTCTGCCCTGCCTGGTAATTCTCCCGAAGCTCAAAATTTTCAAATGCCGGCCCGCCGGGTATATTGGTATAAGCGTTTTTATCAGGATTTTCAGCACCCCAATATTTCACCCTGCCGTTTACCCTTACTTTCAACGATGAATCATATCCGCCCGAGTCAACCCGCCAGTATTGTGTAAGCTTATAGAACGGCCGGTAGCGCCAGCCCCACTTTTTTAAATAATCTGTTTGCTGTGGCCATGAAGCAAGTTCGGTAAATGTTTCGTTTGATTCGGAGCAAACCATAAGGTCGCCTTTGCTATTGCGCAGCATCTGGTTGTGCGGGTATGGATCTTTTTCGGCAAAATCAATATCATTGTATCCCTCAAATAACTTGCGCGAGTCTATCACCTTATCTTTAAGGTATAACAACCGCAGTCTTGAATAATTGCCCATAGTAGCTGTAAGCGCACATCGCTCCATAACCGCACTATTTGGCTGGTTATAGATCTCCAGCCCCAGCTCGCCCGGCCTGTCGCTCCGGATACTTAATTTTAAATAGGGATGGGCGCCGTTTATAAACTTCTCCGTTAATATATATATGATAAGCTGTTCCGTTGCCGGATTTTGTGCATCCGGGTGACTAATAACGCCCCTGGTATTGGAATAAGGTGTAAAACTTGTGATCTCCGGCTTATCAGCGGCCCATAAAAACTTGCCCCACTTACCATCTACCTGTGATGGAGAAACCTCGCTAAACTCCATATCTCCATTTACTACAGGCTCAATAGCAATATAATTTATATGGTAAACCATACCCAAATATTCATAACCGATCCGCAGTAATCCCCTTGGCCCGCCATCCGAACCCGGCCTTATCGCTTCAATTGCGGCCGGCCAAAGCCCTATGACTATTCCACCATGAATTCCCCAAACAGGCGGCGACTTTTCATTATCGGGCCTGATCCATTGAACACCCTGTGCATTGGATCTGAACACAAAAAACAGAATGCAAAGGCTGGTCAGTAAAGTAACTTTGAGTTTATTGCTGGTAGTGATGTTCATAAATAACCCTTGTATAATTTAATGGCTATAAGTTACCAAAAAAATATGTTGCCGCGTTAGCACAGCGACTGAATTATTACGACAAATACTTCCCTACAATAGGCATCCTTCTGCCCATGCCAAAGGCTTTGGGCGATACTCTTAATATTGGCGGGGTTTGGTAACGTTTATGCTCGGCAAGGTTAACCAGGCGAATAACACGGCGAACGGTATTTTCATCGTAACCCATTTTTATGATCTCGCCTGATGAGCAACGGTTTTCTACGTACTCAAAAATTATCTTATCCAGTATATCATATTCAGGCAGCGAGTCGGTGTCTTTTTGATCGGGCCTTAACTCGGCTGATGGTGGTTTGATAATGGAATTTTCCGGAATGATCTCTTCATCGCGGTTAATATGTCTTGCCAATTCAAATACCTGGGTTTTATAAACGTCACCAATAACTGAAATGCCACCACACATATCGCCATATAAAGTACCATAGCCAACTGCCGCCTCACTTTTATTAGAGGTATTTAATAAAATATAGCCAAACTTATTGCACATGGCCATCAGTAATACCGCCCGGCTGCGCGACTGGATATTCTCTTCGGCAATATTGAATGGCAGGTTTTTAAACTGCGGGCTTAAGGTTGATTCAAAAGCTTCGGTAATGTTTCCAATGGCAATAGTTTCACTTAAACAACCCAGGTTATTCACCAAATCCTCGGCATCTTTAATAGAATGATCGCTTGAAAAATGAGAAGGTAATAATACCGCCATAACGTTTTTCGGTCCCAGGGCTTCAGCCGCCAATGCACATACTACGGCAGAATCTATTCCGCCTGATAAACCCAGTATGGCCTGCTTAAATCCCGATTTATAAAAGTAATCTTTTATCCCTAAAATAATCCCTTTGTGAATTTGCTCAATATCACTCTGCCGTTCAACCTTAAGTGTTGTAGGGTGTTCAAAGGTTATAACTCCTTTATTATCTAAAGTATAATAGGCAACGCTTTCTTCAAAGTATGGCAACTCGTCAATGAGCTTACCGGTATTATCAAAAATCAATGATCCGCCGTCAAAAATCAACTCAGTTTGTGCACCTACATGATTTACATATAACAAGGGTAATTGATACCTTTCGGCATTATCGCTCAAAATTGCTATCCGCTCCTCATCATGGTTATAGGCAAAAGGCGAAGCTGCAATATTTATCATCACATCGGGCTTTTGCGCTATTAAAATATCCATTGGGCGGGTTACATATAACGGGTTTTCGATGGTGTTCCACAAGTCTTCACAAATAGTTAACGCTATGCGGTGCCCTTTAAATTCAATGCAGTTAAACTCTGTTGATGGCTCAAAATAACGATACTCATCAAAAATATCATAATTGGGCAGCAGGGCCTTATTGGCAACAGCCTTCACATTACCTTCTTCAATAAAATAAGCGGAATTATTTAAATCCTTCCCTTCTGTCCGGTTATTTGGGGTAGGCAAACCTATTATACAGGCAATCCCGTAACATTCTTTGGCTATTTTTTGTGCCGATGCTTCACACAGATCAATAAACTCTTCAAACTCCAAAAAGTCGCGGGATGGATAGCCGCAAACACACAACTCGGCAAATACCACCAGGTCGGCGCCATTGGTACGGGCCTTTTGAATATGCTCAATAATTTTAGCAGTATTTGATTCAAAGTTTCCGATATGATAATTAAGCTGGGCTAACGCGATCTTCATTTATAAAATTTTCTGGTTGATAAATAACAAACGGTTTAATTCCGTTGATTGCATATTTAAATGCAAATAAAAATTATTTTTGCTCAAAGCCCAAACAATGATTGTTTTAAACCCCAAAAAGGTATTTTATTTATTCTTTTTAGTAGCTGTAGCTGTAAGCGCATGCAAAAACCACAAACGAATTGATGTTAGCAATATACCCGTTGATGTTAAGATCGAGCGCTTCGATAAAGAATTTGACGCTATGCGTACAATGCCTATGGGCCCGCAAGTTGCTTATTTACAAAAAAAATACGGCGTATTTTATCATGATTTTATAGGCCTGATCTTGCAGGACCCTGACGTAAACACAAAGGATACAGCCTATTTTAAATTATTGAGGCAGGTTTTCGCAAACCAGGCATATAACGATCTTAAACATGACGTGGATTCTGTTTATAATTATAAAGATGGCCTTGATAAACAAAATGAAGAGTTAACCGACGCTTTCAGGCATATTAAATATTATTTTCCAAAACAGCAGCTGCCAAAATTATACGCCTATTATTCGGGCTTTGAGGCGCAAAAAATTATAGGTAACCGTTACCTCGGCATTGGGCTCGATCTTTTTTTAGGGAGCGATTCACGGTTCTACCCGTCGCTTACCAATGCTTACCCTCACTATTTATCAAGGTTTTTTAATAAAGAAAATATAACGCCAAGGGTTGTTGAAGTGGTTGTTAGGGAAAATATGTTCCCGGAGAGTGACAGCAGCAAAACCCTGCTTTCAAAAATGATCTATAACGGAAAGATCATGTATTTTATGGACCAGGTTATGCCTGATGTTGCGGATAGTACTAAAATAGGCTATACCAGCACACAAATAAAATGGTGCGAAGATTTTAAATCAAAGATCTGGGCTTATTTTTTAGATGAGAACTTGCTGTATGAAAGCGATTATCCTAAAATTCAGAAATATTTCAATGAAGCTCCGTTTACTCCCGGTCTGGGCGAAAAGAATGAGTCGGCGCCAAAACTGGCAATCTGTACAGGCTGGCAAATTGTAAAACAGTACATGGATAAACATCCCGAAGTTACCCTGCCGGCGCTAATGGCTGATGCAGATCCGCAAAAGATCCTGAACGAATCAAAGTATAAGGGAAAGTAGTGGGGGAAGAAGTCTTGAGTCAATAGTCTTGAGTCAAAAAATGACTTAGGACTATTGACTAAGAACTTTTGACTTATTTAAGTATCGCGAATACAGATTTCAATGCTAATAAAACACCAATGATCAGTATGATGTTTGAAACTATTGAAGAGTAATGAAAATCAGCGAAACGCAGGTAAACACCTACTATACCTATCACTATTGCAACTACCATTAATTTATAGTGACCTTCTGCGTTAGCGTTTTCTGTTGAATTCATTTCGTTTTGTATTTAATTTGGCGCAAATATAATTGTTTAGCTAAAAATTTGAACGCATTTTATAATTTAATTTAAAGAAGCCGATTCCTAACCATAAAATCTCTGTGATCTCTGTGCCTGCTTTGTGAACTTTGCGGTTGTGTTTTTACCACAGAGATGCAGAGAACCCACAGAGCTCACGGAGATTTATGAAAGCTTTACCTGATCTTTTTATACCGGTATTTACCCTTTATCCTGTAATTTAAAAATGTCCCTTTTGAGCCTGCAATTTCCATTTCCTTAAAAACTTCAGGAGGTACGCCTATATAATCATATACCGCGCCTGATGTATAAGTTATCCGCAGCGATGATTTCGCTTCATTGTATTTCATACCTGCAACTACGGATGAAGGCATAGTTTACTCTTTCTTATATAAAACATAAACCCCAACGTCATGCCGAACTTCTTTCGGCACCCCATCATAAAAGCTCGCTGCAAACAAGGCAGCCTTAGCGCAGGTTACTTTGCGCGTGAGGTGCTGAAATAAATTCAGCATGACGGTTTTTTTATTTTTTAGCTTTCGCCTTTAACCTTTCAGCTTTCGCCTCCAAAAATGGCCTGCGCTTTTTTAATGGTTTTTTCCAAATCAATACCTTTACCTAAAACGCCGTTAAAAAGGTCGCCTGTTTCTTTAAGGCGGTCGATGGAATTAAAAATGGTAAAGTCTTTCATGGTAAGGCCGGGCCTTACTTCATCCCAATGCAGTGGCATAGATACGGTTGCCCCAACCTTTGGACGCAGGGAGTAAGGGCCTGCAATAGTAGCGCCCGGCCGGTTCTGAAAAAAATCGAGGTACATTTTTCCGTGCCGCGCCGCTACCATTCTTTCCAAAGTGGTGTAATCCGGCAATTGCTTATGTACTATGTCTACAATAATGCGGGCAAACATCTGCGTTTGGTCATAATCATATTTAGCTCCCGTCGGGATATAAATATGCATCCCCGTTGATCCCGACGTTTTACAGAACGAGGGGACATCAATAGCATCCAATACTTTCTTAACCTCCTGCGCCGCTTCAATAACCTGGTCGAAGGTGTTTTTATCGGGATCAAGGTCTATCACGCAATAATCCGGGTTATCCGGCGATTGTACGCGGCTAAACCAGGGGTTTATTTCAATACACCCTAATGATGCCATCCATAACAGGCTGGCCTCGTCGGTTCCTACAAGGTATTCTTTATGCTCGCCCTCGCCATTTGTGTATGGGAAGGTTTTGGCCCAATCAGGCGCTTTATCTTTCACATCCTTCTGGTAAAAGCTTGGCCCATGGATGCCGCCCGGGAAGCGATTTAAAGACATTGGCCTATCCTTTAAATAAGGCAGCATATATTCCGCAACCTGGTAATAGTAGTTAAACAGATCCCTTTTGGTTACCTTATCTTCCGGCCAGTAAACCTTGCTCAGATGAGTAAAGCTTAAATCATGCCCGCAAATTTTGCGCACCTGTGTTTCGTCTTTAGGGTTTAATAAGGTCTTTCTTTCCTTATCTTTTGGCGGTTTTATGGCACTTGCATGAGTGTCTTTCTTTTCTGCTGTTTCCATAACATCATCAATATGTGTAGCCGTTTCTCTAATAACATCTTTAGCTTTTTTATCAATCCGCATCCCCTGGAAGGACGGATGCCTGAACACGCCATCGCTGGTAACTTCACTATAAGTAACCTCGCAAACCAGTTCAGGTTTTAGCCAGGTAGCTTTCGTTTTGGGTGGGTTGGGCCTGAAACGGGAAGGTTTATTTACATCAGGGATGGTATCAAACGGACTTTTATCAGTTATCAAAGGCTTAAACTGAGCCATCATTTCCTTTTGCACCTTATCGCTGAAACCCGTGCCCACCTTGCCTGCATATTGCAAAATTCCGTTTTCATAAACGCCAAGCAACAGTGAGCTGAACTGCTTTGAAGAATCGGCGTTTTTAGTATAACCTGCAATAATTACTTCCTGGCGCTTATGTACTTTTATTTTTAACCATTCTTTTGAACGCAGATCGGGCGAATAAATGCTGCTTGCTTTTTTAGCGATGATGCCTTCCAACCCCATACGGGTTGCGGCATTAAAAAAATCAATGCCACCGGCATCAAATACTTTGCTTATCCGCATCCGGTCATCATCAATAGGGAGTACGGCCTTTAATATAGCCTGGCGCTGGGTTAAGGGTAAGCTCATTAAGTTTTTGCCTTCGTACCAAAGTATATCAAATACATAATAAACCAACTCGCCGTCGACCTCACTGCGCCAGTTTTGAAGGTCGCCAAAGTTGGAGATGCCTTTTTCATTCAATACCAGGATCTCGCCATCCAAAACAGCATTGATCTCCTGTTTTTTCAGCAGGTCATAGATCGGGTAAAATTTTTCGTTAAATGTTTTGTTATTGCGCGACAGGAGCTCTACCTCACCCTTATTAATAAATGCCAGCGTCCGGTAACCATCCCACTTAACTTCGTACAGCCAATCCGGATCATCAAAAGGTTCATCAACCAAAGTTGCCAGCATCGGTTTTATTTTTTTGGGGATGGATGATTTTGGCGCTGATTTTAAAAGCGCCTCAACATCGGCCCCAGCCACCACCGAAACATCGGGGTCTTCACCCACCATTTCGTCAATCGGTTTCGCCGGAACTTTTTTTTTACTTTTTGGTTTAATCTTTTCTACATCTTCCTCATGCCCGTACTGCCATACCTTTTCGCTGGTTTTCTCCATGCTTTCAATGGTTTTGCCCGACAGTACAGATTTATCTTTTTTGGTGATATCCTTTGCTGATGCAAAATCATCATTATGTTTTATTAACAGCCAGGCATTATCGCCCATGCCATGGGTTTTTACCAGTGCAAATTCACCATGCAGCTTTTCACCGTACAGTTTTATTTTTAACGAGCCCGATTTTAGCTGGGTCAGTAAAGCTTTTTCCTGCGCTCTTTTGCCTTTTATTTCATCAATGGGTTCATAAGTTCCCTCATCCCAAATTATAACGGTACCGCCGCCATACGCTCCCTCGGGTATAATACCTTCAAAATTGCGGTAGTCATATGGATGATCTTCCACCATCATGGCCAGTCGTTTGGTTTTAGGGTCGGTTGATGGGCCTTTGGGTACGGCCCAGCTTTTTAATACACCATCCATCTCCAGCCTGAAATCATAATGCAGCCGCGAAGCATCGTGCTTTTGGATCACGAATGTCAGCTTGTCCCTATCCCTGCTTTTGCCGGCTTTAGGCTCCGCAGTTTTGGTAAAGTCGCGCTTCTCTGCATATTTTTCCAGGCTCATAACAGCAGTTTTATTTATTCAGATAAGCTTCCACTGCTTTTGCAGAAGAGCCCACAGCCTTAATGGCCGACTTTAATTTTTCAGGAGTGATACCAAATTTTTTAGACCAGTATTCAATTTCATAATATTCACCCGCATTGATCAGGTCCCTGTCGGGGCTTCCTGTTTTTGTTTTATCATCCATCATAAATAATAATTGGTTTAACAGTTAAACGATGATGGGGCGATATTGGTTTTCTTAGAAGGAAATATTTTTAAATAAAACGGACGAACCGCTTTCAATAGCAGTTCGCCCGTTTTGTTTATTTAGTTTTTTGCTAAAGCAACCGGCCTTTTCTTTTTGATAGATCTCACCAGCATCCATACCCCGAAGCCCATCGGAAAGATTACCCATGCATTTGCCAGGGCAACAAGCAGCGAAACAAATACATCCCACCCGTTTTCAAATGATATGCTTAGTTGTTTGGATACCGGCGGATTATAAGCTGATAGATCATTGTTGGCTATTATTTCGCGGGTGACAACATTGCTTTCGTAAAAACTTAAAACAACCACACTGTTTTTAACCGAATCATCAGTCCGGCGGTTATTAATTTGCTGGTCAACCATGTTATTTTTGAAGGCCAGCAGGTCATCCGGGCTTTTCGCAGCGTTAGTTTCCTTTTTATCCCGGGCTATCCGTTCATTTTGGTTTTTAAGCTTCAATTGGGTTGAAAGATACTCGAGGGATTTATCGGAGATCTCCATATGGCTATTGTTAATATAGATCCCCATTTTTGAAACCTGCAGCATAAAGCTTTCCAGGTTTGCAGGAGGGATTTTTACAGTCATTTCGGCTGTTGTGTTAACAACGGTCACTCTCATAATCGAATCGCTGCTTCTTTTAATATCAGCGCTATTTTCAGAAGTTGAATTAATGGTGTGGTGGATCACCATTCCGTTAAGGCTTGTAGTAAGAGCGGCAATTTGCTCGCTGGTTTGCTGCACATTTTTTACTTTAAAATGAATGTCGGCTTTTTTAACAAGTTTCGGCCCTGTTTGGAGCGTATCCTTTTTTAGGCTGACTGCTTTTTCTTTGCCTACAGCATTTTCCACTGTATCGGCAGATTCACTTTTGTTTACACCCTTACATGCGCCCAGCAGAACAAGGCCTGCCAGCAGCGGGATTAAGATTTTTGATTTCATAATAATAAAATTTAATTTGTTTGTTTTTTGGTACTTATTGATACCGGATAATGGCATAAGGTGACCCTTGTTAGCTATTTGGTTTCTAACAGGTTAGAATGGATTTGATTTGTAAAGCTAAAAGCTTAGGCAACGATTTATCAGATTTCTGTTCAATAGAATTAAAAGAAATGTGCTAATTGTTATTTTGAGTAATTTTAGCATATTAATATGTTTAAAAACCTTCAAAATCAAATCCCTAATATTGAGCCTGATCTACAAATTGGCCCTTTGTTATTATGGGTATCCGGATATACTTTCATAAACCAGATTGGTCAAGGTGACCTGGCATATTTACAAACGCCAATATTGTTAGACACAGAGAACATGGCTATCTTTTCAGGAATGTCGCAAACACCTGTATTTTGTATTAGGAAACTTTTAAATGAGCTTGTTATTATGTATGAAACTATTGGCAACAAGCAGCTTGTTAAGTTTGAATCTGGCGACAGTGAGTTTAGTTTAGAATTGGAAAATAATTTTGGTCAAATTGGACTAACCATTAAATATTATTCCTGGTTGCATTCTGGTAGTTTGGAATTTGAAGACGAAATAGATCAAAGCTATCTTCCGAAAATTATTCGAGACTTAGGAAAAATTATCGAAAGGTTTGCATAATAGTATATTATCAACTTGTGGTTGTGTTGTCGTAGCATATAGAATAACAATCATTTTTCCTACCTTGTGATTCCATCACAAGCTTATGTTAAAAAACTACATCAAAACCTCATTCAGGTATTTCCTTAACCACAAGGCATTTTCATCAATCAACATTATTGGCTTAAGCACCGGCATTTGCGTTTGCTTTTTTGCGTTGCTTTACGTTCAGTTTGAGCTGAGCAGGGATAGTTATAATAAACAAGCTGATAATATCTATCGCCTGGTTACTGATATTAAAACCCCGGTTGGCATTAATTATGAAAGCACATCGGCACCAATGGCGCAGGCTATGCAATCCGCCTTTCCGGAAGTAAAAATTGCGACGAGGGTTTTTATGGATGATATGATCCTGCAGAGCAACCCTAATAATGCTGCCAAGGAAGAAATTGCATACGTAGATGCCTCTGTATTTTCAGTTTTCAGCTGGCAGCTGCTTCGCGGCGATGTCAAACATTTGCTGGATGCGCCCTATAATGTGGTGCTTACTGAAAGTGCTGCAATAAAATATTTTGGAAATGCAGACCCTGTAGGGCAAACAATGATGATAAACGGGCAGCAAAAAGCTGCCGTTACCGGGATAATGAAGGATATTCCATACAACTCGCATTTGCGGGTGAGTATGATCTTTTCCATGGCAACGCTTATTCAGCCGGGCATAGGATGGGACACCAACTGGACTCACTTTGGTTTTTACACTTACCTGCTATTGCAACCAGGTGTTGATCCGGCTAAATTCAGCGCAAAGCTTCCCGCATTTATTAACGCTAATGTTGAACAAAGCCAGTCGAAATATACCCTGTCTATCGAGCCACTAAAAAAGGTATACCTGTATGGCAAACCGCGCGGGCATCGTACCGGGAGCTCGGAGAGCGGCAGCATCGGCAATATTTATATATTTTCTATTATAGCGGCCTTTGTTTTGTTTATTGCCTGCTTTAACTTTATCAATCTTACTACAGCTTTTTCTTTAAAACGAGCCAGGGAAATTGGCGTTCGCAAAGTGCTTGGCGCATCAAAAAGGCAGCTGGTATCACAATTTTTTATGGATGCTGTTTTGCTTTGTTTAATAGCCTTTGTTATCGCATTGGCGCTGGCTGCTTTACTGCTCCCACTCTTTAACCAGCTAACAGGTACTATTATTGCCACAGGTGTATTTGAAAATCTCTATTATATTGCCGGTTTATTAGCAATAGCTGTATTGGTTGGCTTATTATCGGGAATTTACCCGGCATTGTTCTTATCCGGCTTTAAACCGATAAGCAGCTTAAAAGGGCAATTTGCTTCAGGCAACGGCGGTTTAATGCTTCGCAAATCATTGGTTGTAGCGCAGTTTGCTATATCAATCATACTTATCATATCTACCGTTGTAGTTTACAACCAGCTTGATTTTATGCAGAACCAGCAATTAGGCTTCGAAAAGGGCCATAAGCTGGTGATAGATTACCAGTATGATCAGCGGATTACCAACCATATCGACCTGGTAAAACAACAACTGGGAGCAATAAAGGGGGTTAGCGCTGTTAGCGTATCGTCAACTGTGCCGGGTACGCCCAACAATAAATATCCAACTCAAATCGCCAACGCCGATAATCTTTTCCAGGAAGTTTTGACGGATGTTTATTATTTCGACGGTGATTTTTTAAGCCAATACGGCATAAAAGTTATTGCAGGCCGGGGTTTTAATAAGCAATTTGTTCTAGATGAAAAAGCAATGCTGATTAATGAGGCTATGGTTCAAAAAATGGGCTATAAAAACCCGGAGGAAGCAATAGGCAAAAGGTTTAAACAATTTAATACCGATGGTACTATTGTAGGCGTTGTAAAAGACTTTCACTTTCATTCGGCGCAGGAGTTAGTTCAGCCGCTTGCCATTCGCCCTAACAGTGGTTTTTTTACCGCCATTACTATTGATATCCGTTCCACCAATATGCAACAAACCATTGGCCAGGTTGAACAGCAATGGAAACAACTGGCGCCCGGCCTGCCGCTGATTTATGTTTTTGAGGACGATGCTTACAACAAGCAATACCTTACCCAGCAGCGTTTCGGCAGCCTGTTTGTTTGCTTTTCTGCATTAGCTATATTGATCTCCTGCCTTGGCCTTTTGGGCCTCTCTGCATTCAGCACAGCGCAGCGTAAAAAAGAAATAGGCATTCGTAAAGTACTGGGCGCTTCGGTTACAAGCATAGCGGCATTGCTTTCTAAAGATTTTGTAAGGCTGGTATTTATAGCGCTCATTGTTGCCTCGCCATTGGCATGGTTTGCCATGCACAGCTGGCTGCAAGGCTTTGCCTATCGCATCCAAATAAGCTGGTGGGTGTTTGTGCTTTCAGGCTCGGCAGCACTGCTTATAGCCTTGCTGACAGTAAGCTTTCAATCCATAAAAGCAGCCTTGGTTAACCCGGTGAAAAGTTTGAAGAGTGAGTGAAATTTCCACCCTGTCATTGCGAGGCACGAAGCAATCGCATGCTATACAGGGCGAATAGAAAGGTGTAGAATTTGCATAGCCGCTTAGCATGCGTGCGATTGCCACGCTGCGCAATGACATAGGGTGAACTATTTTTCTCCCTTAAATCTCAACCCTATCTGTTCCCTTGCCTTATCCAGCATAGCAATCATGTGCCTCGACATTTCATGGCTGATGATAGGGCTCTCTGTTTTACCATCATTTATTAACTGACAGAAGTGCTCAATTTCATAGTTAAGGCCACCTGCGGTAAAGGGTTCATTAATTTCAACGGTACGGCCATCAAGATAATTGATAGTAGCGCGTTGAGGGTTCCACCAATTTTTGTGGATGGTTACATGGCCAACGGCTCCGCAGATCAAGGCATCACCCTTACCATGCAGATCAAAACCCGCATAAAGCTGGGCGTAGCCATTTGTATGCAGGGTTTGAAAAATAGCAAACATATCAATTCCTGTTTCTCCAAAACGGCCCATGGTTTGTACCTGTTGGGTTTCGCCCAGCCAGTCGATAGCTAAAAATGCTTCATAAATACCGATCCCCATTATTGCACCGCCGGCAAGCTCGTGACTGAAATTAGGATGATCCCGTGGAATATCAGCAACTGATGATCCAGCCCTTACATAACCAACCGACCCAATAGGATCTGTAATTAAATACTCCTTTAAACGGCGGTACAAAGGAAAGAACGGAGGCTTCATCCCCTCCATAAAAATCAGGCCTTTTAATTTGGCTGCTTCAAGTACGGGATTTAAGATAGAAAGATTAATAGCGGCAGGCTTTTCGCAAAGCACATGTTTACCCGCGTTAAAAGCGGCAAAACAGTATTGTGCATGGCTATCGGGCAGGGTGGCAATGTAAACGGCATCAATATCGCTGGCAAGCAGCTCATCAACCGTTTTGCTGGCATAACCACCATATTGTTCAACAAAGCTGTTAACAGATTCTTCCCGCCTGGACCATAACGACACCAGTTCTGTGCCGGGCACAGCTTTAAGTCCCTGTACAAAACGGTGCGCAATGCGCCCGCAGCCTATGATCCCCCATTTTATCATTCTAGTTCATAGTTGATGGTTCATAGATCATGGCAAAAATCTCAAACCTCACGTCTAATATCTCAAATCTATTGATACTGTATATAAATCGGGTGCGGCTTGTAAATCTTTAGTATCTCCTCGGGCGTTAGCATGTGATGGGGCGGCGACCACGAGTCGTTTTTATAAAACAATTTGAAGCCGGTAAACTGTACCGGGTCGTGATAAATATAATCGCGGTAAGTACCTGTCTTTAAATCGGGCGGGCCGAAACCGTCCATATCCATAACGAACTGGATTTCGGGGTGAAGCTTAATGTTTTGATAATTGGTCAGCATTTTACGGGTAAAACGGTGCACAATAAAAATTTTGGGCGGCAGGTTATATTTTTTTACCTCGTTTGCTAAGTAACCCGAAACATAGTTAACCTCAGCTGCATCATAACTACCTATTTTTTTGCCGGGATGGATGCCATCATGCATAGCAAATTCGGGGTCGATACCGCAATGTACGTTAGGCATTCGCCAATATTTTTCCAGCTTGGGCAGTTCCGCGTGGATAGTGCTCAACGCTACCTGTATATCCAGGAAAAGTATGGCATGGGCCCTTTTAGCAAGGCGCACTGCGCTATCTATTTTTTTCTCAGGCATTCGGTTGATATACATGTTGTCCTTACCGGGAAAACCGGCGGCTACCACCGCTATATAATGCAGCGCTGGTTGAACAGGTGTTTGCGGATCGGCTTTCTCCCAACGCTTTACTTCTCCATGTAGTTTGGCCAACATTTCGTCTGGCGGCAGTTCGCCCAGGATGCCCATTTTTTTGGCGGAAAGGTTACCATAATAGGCTATAACGCGCTTAAAGGGTAAAATAGCACCAGGCAAAGGGTAAGGCGCTTTTTTTACGGGCCATTTCCCGGTAGTATCGCCGTTGGCCAGTTTTTTCATCAACGAATCGTAGAGTTTTTTATCTATCGGCGGATAAACTACCGGAGCGGCAACAGTATCTTCCTTCGCAGCTGCGGCAACTTTTTTAGTGGTGTCTTTAGCGGCTGCGGCAGCCTTGTCCTTTGGCGTCGACTGGCTGCAACCGGAAAACAGCATTAATGAGGTTAGCA
The DNA here is from genome assembly GCA_028287925.1 of Mucilaginibacter sp. GTDB lineage: Bacteria > Bacteroidota > Bacteroidia > Sphingobacteriales > Sphingobacteriaceae > Mucilaginibacter. The sequence continues at coordinate 28,375 of JAQBOS010000345.1, forward strand.
CAAATGCAGCAGATAGAATAATGTTTTTCACTTTCATTTAACAGATTTTTGTATGTAACAGGGGTTTTGCAAAGTAACAGCTTTTTTAGAGTTGGATGGGTTAAAATTATCAACAATTTGCCAGCTAACAATTGGCATTGTGCGGTTTGCAGTTTTTGTGATTTGCTTTAACTAATCTCTGATCTCCGGACTCTAATCACTAAGCGAAGCTTTAAAGAATTTCCCAAATACGCCCAAAGGCAATTTTGAGCCTGCAGTGGCCTGCAGGTAAAGTTCACCGGTTTCCAGGTTTTGTACTTGCGGGTAAGCACTTTTTATCAGGTTTTCAATAATAACCGATGAAAAGCCTAATGAATAGGTGTTCAATATCAGGAAATGCTCATCGGGATCCAGCAGTTGCATTACATCGCCCATCATTTCATTAATGTTATCTTCCAGCTTCCATTTTTCGCCATTGGGACCGTGGCCGTATGCGGGCGGATCAAGGATAATCCCGTTATATTTTTTTCCGCGTTTAAGCTCACGTTTTACAAACTTCAGCGCATCCTCAACCACCCAGCGGATGTTACTCAAGCCGGAGATTTCCTGGTTTTCATTGGCCCAGGTAACCACCTGTTTAATGGAATCAACGTGAGTTGTATCAGCGCCTGCTGCCTGGGCTATAAGTGAAGCGCCGCCTGTATAGGCAAACAGATTGAGCACCTTAGGCTCGGGGGTTTTAAATTTTTTTATGTTTTGGGTGATATAGTCCCAGTTAACCGCCTGCTCCGGGAAGATGCCCAGGTGCTTAAATGAGGTTAAAGCCAGCCTGAATTTTATACTTGCTTCCGGATTTTTGTATTCAATATGCCAGCGGTCGGGCGTAGCCGGATTTTTCTTAAGCCATTCGCCTGATGTTGCTGAACGTCCCTTAAATTTAATATGGTGCAGGCGCTGCCACTCGGCATTGCTTAAAGCCTTGCTCCAAACCGCCTGCGGCTCAGGCCTGATCAAAATCACATTGCCAAAACGTTCCAGCTTTTCAAAGTCACCGCAATCAATCAGTTCATAGTCTTTCCAGTGGGTGGGTGTGAGGAGTTGGATCATGGTTTTGAGTCCGAAAGTCGGAAAGACCGAAAGTCCGGAAGATGTTTTTAGTTATTAATTTGTCCGAAAGCTGCAAATTTATATAAATCTTACCGATCTTCTATCTTTCTTTCGGACTTCCGGTCTTTCCGACTTCCGGACTACCTACAACTTCTCTTTTGCAGCCTGCATGAACTTGCTGGCAAATACAAATGAGTTCAGTTCTTTATTATCCGTATGGGCAATTTCGTGATTTGAGCCTTCCCACCATTTCTTACCTTCGTGCAAAAACACAATATGATCGCCAATTCCCATGACCGAGTTCATATCGTGGGTAACAATAACGGTAGTTATTTCATATTCCTCGGTAAGCTCATTGATCAATTCATCTATCAGGATGGAGGTTTTGGGGTCGAGGCCTGAGTTGGGTTCATCAACAAACAGGTATTTTGGCTGCATGGAGATTGCCCGCGCTATACCTACCCTTTTTTTCATCCCCCCCGAAAGTTCGGATGGATACAACTTATTTTTTCCTGCCAGATTAACCCTTTCCAGGCAAAAATTAGCGCGTTCAAGTTTCTCTTCCTTTGATTGCTTTGTAAAAAGATTTAGCGGAAACATAATATTCTCTTCAACTGTCATGGAATCAAACAATGCGGAATTTTGAAAAAGCATGCCTATTTCGGTACGGATTGGCACACGCTGCGTGAAATCCATTTCCGTAAAATTTTCATCGTTAAAAAACACCTGTCCTTTTGTAGGGTCGTGCAAACCGACAATACATTTAAGCAGGGTTGTTTTTCCTGAACCTGAACCACCAATGATGAGGTTGTTTTTGCCTGCGGTAAACTTTGCACTGATGCCTTTCAGCACTTCGTTTTCGCCAAATGTCTTATAAATGTCCTTTACCTCGATCATAGCATTAAACGTGTTATAACCAGATCGGCAAATAAGATCATTACGCAACTGTATACAACACCTTTAGTTGCCGATTGCCCAACTTCTAATGCACCGCCTGATGTATAAAAACCCTGGTAAGCACAAATAGAGGCTATAATAAAGCCAAAAACAACAGCTTTAACCAATGCAACCCTAACGGTAAGGCCTTCAAAGCCGCTGTGTACGCCTGATATATAATCAGCAGGGCTAACATCTCCTGATACTACGCAAGCAATCCAACCACCTGTAATCCCTAATGCAATGGATGCAATAACCAGCAAAGGCACCATGGTCATCCCGGCAATAATTTTGGGAGCAATAAGATAGCCAGGTGCATTAACGCCCATAATTTCAAGGGCATCAATTTGTTCGGTAACCCGCATGGTACCAATTTGCGATGCAATGCTTGAACCTACCCGGCCTGCCAAAACCAATGATGATATAGTTGGACTAAATTCAAGTATGGTTGAATCGCGGGCAATGCTGCCGGCAATACTGCGCGGCACCAGCGGACTGGATAACTGAAAAGCAACCTGGATGGTGGTAGCTGCACCTATAAACAGGGAAATGATACTGATGATCCCCAATGAGCCAATTCCTACGGATACCATTTCGCGCATAACCTCGGCCCAATAAACTTTGAATTTTTCGGGTTTGCGGAAACTTAAATGCAGTAAGAGTATATATTTTCCTAAGCTGTGAAACATTTAAATATTTAAAATTGGGCTAAAAATACGTTTTTAAGCAATACAGTGCATTAAGCATTACTTCCTTAATTAATATTATGCCTTTTTTGTGATAAAATTATTGGTTGTATAATTGTTATTACAACTAAATAACGAAGAGTTGGTTTGATGCGAGATATAATTTATTATTGAATGACAAGTAGCAAACAATTTAGGAGAAATTAGATTCTACTATTTTAGTATATTTGGGTTATGATAAGGACGTTGGTTAAACCTGATAAACAAAATCCTGCAAGTGAAGATGTCTTAGCCAAAGACTGGCTTACACCCAAAGAAGACCTGGTATGGCAAAGTTTGGTTGAACCAGAACTAAACATAATGTCATTATCATATGCCGAAAAATCTTTTGCTGCTGATTGGGATCTCAATAATCAGGTAGAAAATGATTATTGGAATAGTTTGTAACTAAGGTTGTAGCTAAAATAAACGACATATTACAACCATAATTCCTTAAATGAAAAACATTCATCACTCCTTAAGGCAATTCATTTTATCTGCTATTGATTTCTTTTATTCGCCCTTTAAAAAAATTATTCCCTTACAAACCTTCAGGTATGCGGCAGCGGGTGGCGCCAATACCTTGTTTGATATCAGTCTTTTTTCAATAGGCTATAACTTCGTTTTTAGAAAGCACAATTTTGATGTCGGTCATTTTACATTGAGTCCGCACATTGCGTCGCTGGTGTTTGCCTTTTGCTTTAGCCTGCCAACAGGGTTTTATCTTAATCGTTATGTGGTTTTCCAGGAATCGGGATTAAGGCGCAGAAGTCAACTGATCAGGTACTTAATAGTCGTTTTTATCTGCATAATTTTCAATTACCTGTTTTTAAAGCTATTTGTCGATTATTTCGGCTGGTATCCTACTCCGTCAAAAATTTTAACAACGGCTTTGGTTATTATTTTTAGTTATAGCAGTCAAACATATTTTTTCTTTAGGGCAAAGCCAAAGAATGTGTAAATTACTTTTCAAAATATAGGATTCTATACGCCAGATCTCTGCGAAAGCAAAAAATAATTAGTTTGATATAATAATGTATATAACTTTTTTACATCAATACCAGTTAGTAATATCGTCTCGCGGCGCTTTGTTTGATTATTGCGAATTGTTAAAGCCGGAGGACCTGCTAAAACCATTGCCGTCTTTTAATAATGAAAGCATCCGCAATCTCATGATCCATAACGCCAATACTTATCTGTCATGGCTGGTGAATTATGCTATGCATAAACAACAAAACCTTTTCAACAAGGAGCATCATAAAGACTTGAATTCGGTTCGGCAAGTATTTGAGGAGATTAACCTGGCAGTGAATGAATTCTTACATCATTTTACTGATACATTTGAGTTGCCTATTACCCAGCCTAAAAAAGAAGATAAAATATTAACTACTACTCCCCTGCAACTATTCACTCATGTTATTACACATGAATTTCATCACAAGGGACAAATTTTAAATATGAGCAGGCAACTGGGATATACGCCTGTAGATACAGATATTATTAGGTTTTAACCGGTTATTTCTATGTTCTTAAGCATTTAGTAAGCTTCCAGCCACTTTTTTCACCGCCCTTTTACCCCGCTTTACCGAAAATTTAACCAGCTTTACCAAAAGCAATAATCGGTATTTTGATATATAAATTAGATTTGATGTATAATAACGTTGGGATTTTTAGATATTATTGTTTGCAGTATTAACATATAACATTTCAGCTTCAAACATTATAAAAAAACAAATGAAAAACGCGCTAATAACAGCATCAACCAAAGGCATGGGCCGGGCCACAGCAATAGCTTTCGCAAAGGAAGGGATTAACCTGGCCATTTGCTCAAGGCACAGCGAGGATCTTACGGCCTTTAAAGATGAGTTATCAGCTATCAACCCCAATATAAAGATCTTTACCGCTGTAGTAGACGTGAGCATAAAACAACAGCTGCAGGATTTTGCAAGGGCAGCCGAACAGCAATTGGGCTTTATCAGCATAATTGTAAACAACGCAGGCATTTATGAATACTCCAGCATTTTGGATGATGCAGACGACACACTTGATAAGCATGTAAATACCAACCTGATGCCTGCTTACGAATTGTACCGTTATTTTGGTAAAACCATGATAGCGGCACGCGAGGGCCACATCTTCACCATTTGCTCTGTGGCTTCGTTAAGCCCTATTGCTGAGGCAGGTACCTACAGTGTAACAAAATTTGCGCTATTAGGTCTTAACAAGGTAATGCGTGCCGAGATGCAGCAATACGGGGTAAAGGTAACCGCCATTATTCCCGGCTCAACATTAACAGACTCATGGAAAGGCATGGAGGTGGATAAAGATAAAATGGTATTACCAGAAGACATTTCATCGGCTATTGTAAATATTTATAAAATGAGCGCCGGGGCCAATGTTGACGAAATTGTAATAAAACCGGCATTCGGTCAAATATAAATCAACTCTAAAAACAAAATAAAATGAACAAAAAACTATATCGTGATGAATACCACAAGGTGTTTGGTGGTGTTTGTTCAGGCCTGGCAGAATACTTTGAGATGGATGTTACTGTTATGCGCCTGCTATTTGCTTTCACCTTTTTTATAATGGGTGTTGGTTTTGGTACTTACATTATTTTATGGATAGTTTTACCAAGAAAGGGTTTCATGTATAACAATTACAATAATCCAACGGTCGACTATACCGTTCCTCCGCAACAACCTGCCGGTCAGTTTAATAACCCGCAACAAAGTGGTAATCCTTTCGGTGGCAATCCGTTTGGCGATAATCCCTATAGCAGCAATCCATTCAGTAGTAACCCAACCGAAAATGTTGCACCAAAACAAAAATCACATGCTGGTATTATAATAGGTTTGGTACTCATTGTTATTGGGGCAGCAATCCTGGTTGATGAGTATGACCTGATCCCCGATTTTGATTTTGGCAAGTTATGGCCAATAGTATTGGTTGTAGTAGGCGGTTCGCTGATCATATCCGGCCAAAAAAGAGAAGAATGGCGCAAAAGGGACTTGAATGAAACAGCCGAAAAAGAAGATCCGGCCGTTGAAGATCCGGCAACACCAACAACCGATAACACCCCAACTGTTTAATTAAGCTCCCTAACGGGCTAACCTTAAAATAATATTAAGATGAAAAACGATAAAATAATTCCGGGTGTTATCCTGGTACTTATAGGAGCAGCCATCCTGCTGGGTAATTTTGGATACCTGCATTTCCGTTTGTATAATATATTTCACCTGTGGCCAATATTTTTAGTTATTGCCGGTGTAAACCTTGTATTTGCCCATAACAAAACAATTTGGGCAACAATTATAAAAATAACTGTATTGGTAGTTGGTATTGGTTTGTTATTCTTTGGCAATTTTGGTGAGCGTTATAACTTTTGGCCCCGTCATAATTTCAGTTTCCATAGCGATGATTTTGATGACAACAATAACAACAACAGCGATGATAACGATGATGATAACGACAGCGCTAAAACGGATTTTAAAATGAGCGGTAACGGGGCCTTTAATGCGCCCTTTAATGCCGGCACAAAACTTGCACGCTTAAATATAAGCGGGGGTGGAACAGCTTATAAAATAACCGATACTACCAACCAGCTATTTAACGCCTCAACCAGGGACGATGGTGGCCGGTATGACTTTTCGACCAATAAAGATGATTCTGTTTATGTGGTTAATTTTAAAATGAAAGATCATAAAGGCTTTCATTTCGATTCGGATAAGAATGAAGCGCAAATGCGGTTAAATCAAAATCCGGTTTGGGATATAAATGTAGAAACAGGGGCTGCCAGTGTTGATTTCGATCTTTCAAAATTTAAAGTGAGAACGCTTAAACTGCATGGCGGTGCTGCTGCATTTACCATAAAGTTAGGTGCCCCTTTGTTCCTTACAAATGTTGATATTTCAACCGGCGTTTCAGGGGTAGAGGTTAATATTCCTGAAAATGCAGCATGCAGTATTGAAACTGACTCGGGCTTGTCTGATAATCATTTTGACGGATTTAATAAAACCAGCGATAATAATTACGAAACCCCTGGTTTTGCATCAGCTAAAAACAAAATACATATCCACATTAGCGGAGGCCTGTCTGATTTTAAAGTTAGCAGGTATTAAATAGCGTTGTAAAGTTAAATTGTTGAAAGGTTGTAATGTTGAAATAAACGTTACAGCCTTTCAATTTTATACAGGTTTTAAACTAACTTTGATATGCAATGGAACCTTCCAACAGTACAACATTTCAACCTTCCAACACATATACCCTCGTCATTAATGGCAAGCCCGAAGGGCCATTCAGCATTGAGCAGTTAAAAGAACGTAAAATAAAACCGGGCGATTTTTTAAAAACCGCCGATATGGACGATTATAAGGAAGCCCATGAAATTGCCGAGCTGCGCCTGCTTTTAGGGTTTAGCAAAGAGGCGCTTGTTCCCCAGTATTTTGGCAGTTTTGATCAGCGCCTGATGGCTTCTGCGCTCGATTGGTTTTTTGTTGCAGGCATATGTATTGTATTTGCATTTATATTATCCCTGTTTGTTAAAGATCAGGCTACGCGCCTTGTAATAGTATTCAGCCTTTTTGGCGTTATACCCTTAATAAAGCTTATCTACCATGTAATTATGGAATGCTCTGCAAAGCAGGCAACTTATGGCAAGCAGATCCTAAAAATAAAAGTTGGCGATATGCAGGGCTACCGCATAAGCCCGGGCCGGGCAACCGGCAGAAACCTGGCCAAGCTATTTTCTGTGCTCACCTTTTTTATAGGCTACCTGTTCAGCTTTTTTAATAAGCAGCAGCAATGCCTTCATGATATGATCGCAGGTACTTTGGTGATGAAGGACAGATTGTTTTGAGGAGTTCATAGCAGAAGACACGGTGGACGTCAACTATGAACTCTTCAAAAACTAAAGTTTTACTACATAGGTTTTGGCAAGCATATCATGCAATGCCTGGCGGTGCTCACTAAAAAATATGGGTAAAAAGCCTGTATAAAGTATAAGGATAGATACTGCCTTGCCCACACTCCGTAACAACGCATTTAAGTAGCTAAGCCTCATACCATCAATATCAACCACCACTATGCGGCATAACTTTTTACCAAGGCTGCCTTTCATGGGTGATGCCTCGCAAATTGAATTATAAAGAATTAGTGTAATACTAAAGCTGAGCTGTAGTATTAATAAAACACGTGGTTCTTTTATTAAAGCTTCGTATGATTGTATAACAGGAATTACCTTTTGTAAGGCCAATACTTTCACAACAAAGCTGGTTAAATAAGAAACAACCAGGTAATCAAAAATCCAGGCTAAAAACCTCCATCCAAATGAGGCCAGGTTATCCCCGGTAGGTAAATAGATCCCTCTCGATTCAAAATAAGGATAAAATTCAGGCAGATCACAAGCATCCTGCCAGCTATCGGCTAATGGCGACAGGATTCTTGTATGCACATCAAGGTCCATTTCTGTCAATTCATCATAACTAAATGGGCCGCTTTGCTCGTTATCTACTAAAATGTAATATTGATTATTCATGTTTAATTAAGTACCGTTCAGGGTATAAAAATAACAGGTTATTTTGTTCTTTTATTATTGTATGATAAAAGAACAGCAGTGGTTGTAAAGTTAAAATGATTAATAGCAAAGCTCTTAAATTTTACAGTTTTTTATCGTAAGAAATATAAACAGGATCCTTTGTTCTTTAAATACCGGATGTTTCAAATCGTGCACTTGCTATAAAGTGCAATAGGCTGAAACAAATGGAAGGCTTAGTACGCTAAGTTTAAGTAAAGGCCCTTATCTTTACATAATTTATGGCAGCACTCCTACTCAAATCAAACCGGAATATTATCCTGATAACTGTTTTAGCCTTATTGATATTTTTAGGCGGAACATTCATGCTTCATACAGTTCCGATATCAGTTAAAAATAAAGTTGCCAATGGTTTGCTGGCAGATTTTGTAATTACATTTCCTGTACTTTTCTACTTTATAATAGTACGCCCTTTAAAAGTTTCAGTAAAGCGGATGTTATTTGTGATCAGCTTATGTTGCGGCTTTGCTTATTTAGTACTTCCACAGCATCAAAGAGAATACATCCTGCAGATCCGTAAACTTACTGCCGTAGCCGAACTCCTTTTTATTATTTATGCTGTTACTAAGTTTAATAAATTAAGGAAAGCTTATAAAGCCCATCAACTCCTGTTAACCGATCCTATTTATAATTTGCGCGCCGCAATGGCCGAAATTATGGGCGAATCAGTAGCTGTGAAAATAATAGCGTCAGAGTTAGCCGTACTCAGGTATGGTTTACTTTTTTGGAGGAAGGAAACACCGGCATTAAAAGCAAGCCGCTCTTTCAGTACCCACAAAGAGTTTGGGTATGTTGCTATCTGGTGTATTTTACTACTGGCGGTTATGGTAGAAATTACAGCGTTCCATTTTTTATTAATGAAATGGAGCCATCTAGCCGCAAATATAGTCACCGGCCTATCGCTTTATGGCGTTATCTTTTTCGTTGCTGACCTGTCTGCAGTTATAAAAAGAAAGGTACTTATAAGTGATGAACAAATAATTTTACGTACAGGGTTACGCTGGCGGGTTTGCACTGATTTAAACAATATTAGCGCCGTAACCAAAATCACCAATGATTATCATTCAGCCGATCCTTTTTTTAAGGGAGGTATAAGCAAAAACAGCGGCAACATGCTTATCACATTTAAAGAGCCCGTAAAGGTTGATAAGCTATATGGAGCAAGTAAAGAAGCAAATTCCATTTTAATGCATATTGATGATTTTGAATTGTTTGCCGTTACGCTGCGCTGCCGCGAGTTACGTTGCGCTAAACTCGCGGTATTGCATTGCTGAAGCTTTCAGCTTCATAGCATTAATACTATATATTCGGCACCACGGGATAATATGCTTTTGTTTTGTAAGCTGAAAGCTTACAAAATGCCGCTACCACGAGTTACGCTACGCTAAACTCGCGGTAGCGATGCGATCAAAAAAAGGACATGATCCTAAAACCATGCCCTCGTATATTTTACCTTTCGGCTTTCGCCTTTAAGCTTTTACCTCAATTAGTATCTGTAATATTCCGGTTTAAACGGACCATCAACAGTTACGCCAATGTACTCAGCCTGGTCCTGGTCTAAAACTTCCAGCTCAACGCCAATTTTGGCAAGGTGTAAGCGGGCAACTTTTTCGTCAAGGTGTTTTGGCAGGGTGTAAACTTTGTTTTCGTATTGTGCGCCATTATTCCAAAGCTCTAATTGAGCTAAAGTTTGGTTGGTGAACGAGTTACTCATTACAAAGCTTGGGTGACCTGTTGCACAACCTAAATTTACCAAACGGCCTTCCGCTAAAATAATAACATCATTTCCGTCAATGGTATACTTGTCAACCTGTGGTTTAATTTCAATTTTGGTATTGCCATAAGCGCCATTTAACCAGGCCATGTCAATCTCGTTATCAAAGTGGCCAATGTTACAAACGATAGCTTTGTCTTTCAGCGCGCGGAAATGCTCTTCGCGAACAATGTTTTTGTTACCTGTTGCAGTAACAACAATATCAGCTTCTTTTATAGCAGTGCCAAGCTTTTTAACTTCAAAGCCTTCCATTGCTGCCTGTAAAGCACAGATAGGGTCAATTTCAGTTACTATAACACGTACACCTGAATTGCGCAATGAATCGGCAGAACCTTTACCTACGTCACCATAACCGCAAACAACAGCCACTTTTCCGGCCATCATCACATCAGTTGCGCGGCGAATGGCATCAACCAATGATTCGCGGCAACCGTATTTATTATCAAATTTCGATTTGGTAACAGAGTCGTTAACGTTAATGGCGGGCATTGGCAATGTACCGGCTTTAACACGCTCATATAAGCGGTGTACACCTGTAGTAGTTTCTTCTGATAAACCTTTAATACCGGCAACCAGCTCGGGATATTTATCTAAAACCATATTGGTTAAATCGCCACCATCGTCCAATATCATGTTTAATGGTTTGCGGTCTTCGCCAAAGAATAAGGTTTGCTCAATACACCAGTCAAACTCTTCGGCATTCATACCTTTCCAGGCATAAACTGAAGTGCCTGCAGCAGCAATAGCAGCGGCAGCATGATCCTGGGTCGAGAAAATGTTACATGATGACCAGGTAACTTCAGCACCCAGTTCGATCAGTGTTTCGATCAATACGGCGGTTTGGATGGTCATGTGCAGGCAGCCTGCAATGCGGGCGCCCTTCAATGCTTTTGATGGGCCATACTCTTTACGTAAGGCCATTAAGCCCGGCATTTCTGCTTCGGCTAATTCAATCTCTTTCCGTCCCCATTGGGCTAATGAAAAGTCTTTTACTTTGTACTTGGTGTAAGCGGTCTCTACTGATGACATAGCGTTTTGTTTTTTTTTGAAATGCAAAAATAACACATTCTATTGTTAAAGTGAAATGCTAAAGCATTCGGAATGCGATTATTGCAAGGTCATTGGTGGTTATTGGCGTTTCCCTTTTGGGTCAGGCTTTCCGCTCATACTGCGCAGGGCCTTAGGCACGGCCTGCACTGAGGCCCTCGAAGTGGCTGGTATCCGCTTCAATCCTTAACGT